>NZ_JJNY01000029.1:0-11860 GCF_000690035.1 Pseudoalteromonas sp. S3431 | reverse complement strand
CACTATAACGTCGTTAAAAATTTTTTATTTAGAATAACTAGATACAAAAATTTTCGCCTAGTTCTAGCGTAATTTTCTTAACGTTAAATAGGTCCCATATATAAGCAGATTGGTATAAATTTATCAGCAGTTCAGGTTAGTTAATTAAAGTTCAAATGGCGCAACGCCAACTGCCTTCATTTTATAGCCTACTTGGGCTATTTCGCCTGACCACGTTTCTGTACTTATAATGCCAGTTACAACGATTGCGTCATACAGGCTGTCTATAGGTACGCCGCCTTTAATAGTTACATGCACAATTTGATTTGGCGGCGGTGGCGGGACGTGTATACATGCACCAAAATATGGGACGAGTAAAAACTCAGTAATAATTTCACTGTCACCTTCAAGTGGTACTACAAAGCCTGGTAAGCTTACAGACTGACCGTTTAACGCTTTAACTACAGGTGCGTCTAGATCGGGTTGCACCCAATTTTGATCGCTGCCTTCGTGATTGGCTTGTGCTTGTGTGTCTATTTGCACGTGATTTTTAGGGATTAAGTCTTCCCAAAAAATCTCTTTTGGTGGATTTGCATTACTTGCAAAACTTACGAGTAGTAAATTAATAGTAGTAATATATTGAAAAGCTGTTTTAAAAAACGTCATGGGATACCTAAAAATTATGTTTTTATACTCATGCCATCGCTGAGAGAATAAAAGTAAGCGCGTGTGGCAGGCACTAAACCAATAATAAAACCAGCTACCATAATAACGCCTATTAATGTGAGTTCATAGTAAGAGAGCATCGCTATATTTACGCTAATACCTGCATGGCTTTGTAGGTAGCCGGCACCTAAATACATAACTAAATAAAATAATGCACAGCCAACTAAGCAGCCTAATAAAGTAGTTAACAGTGACTCTATGCTTATAAGTGTGAATAATTGCCAAGGGCGGGCACCTACCGAACGTAATATAGCAAGCTCACGGCGACGTTGACTTAGGTTTGCAAGCAGTGTGGTTAGCATGCCTAGTAAGCTAACAAGTACGACGATTGCGGAAAATAGTTGCAGTGTTTTTTCTACTATGGCGAGCATTTGCCATAATTCTTTCAGTGTTACGGTGGGCATAATACCAAGCAATGCTTCTTGCTTATATTGATTTATATTGCGCCTAATTTGCAATGTGTATAGCGGTGATTTAAAACCCATTAAAAATGCAGTGATTTGTTTTGGATGACCGATAAGATCGTCATGCTCGTCATGTTCGTCATGTTCGTCATGTTCGTCATGTTCGTCATGTTCGTCATGTTCGTCATGTTCGTCATGTTTAGTGCTAGCTCTGGCATGTATTAAATCGATAGCGGCAAGCGGTATGTGTAACGTTTTATCAACAGGTGTGCCGGTGGGATTTAAAATACCGACGACTTTGAATGGGTTGTCGTCATGATGATGAAAGCTAGTATTGCCCATACCGTGTGATATAACGATATGATCGCCAAGTTTATAACCTAACTTGTTGGCTACGTTGCTCCCCAGTACAACCTCGTTAATATTTAAAAATGGATGGCCTTGGTTAAAGCTTAAGTTTTGTTTTTTAGCAAAGCGGTAATGTTCAAAGTAGTCAAGAGTAGTGCCAAGTACAGCTTGGCCTTTATGGCTGTCGCCTAGGCTTATAGGTATGCTCCATTTTACGCCTCGCTGATTGGTTATATATTCATAACTTTGCCAGCTTACGCCGTTGTTGGTATGGCCAATTCTAAATACCGACGCAAGTAATAATTGAATATCACCAGTGCGTGCGCCCACAATTAAATCAGTGCCCGAAATAGTATTACTAAAGCTACTTTTAGCATCAACTCTTACACGCTCAATACTTAGCAATAACATAACGCTAATTGCAATAGTAAACAGTGTTAAAAATACGCTGGCACGACGATTTAATAAGCTTTTATAAGCCAGTTTAGCAAGGATCATATTTGCTCCTGCAAATGGGTTAAATCTATTGAGCGATCGAATAACGGTTTTAAGCTTTCGTCATGACTTACAAATATTAAGGTGCTGTTTAAATGCAATGCCTGTTCAAATAATAACGTTATAAAGCTTTCGCGGTTATTTGCATCAAGTGCTGATGTTGGCTCGTCAGCTATTATTAGCTCAGGGTTACCAATAAAAGCACGGGCTGCTGCAACACGTTGTTGTTGGCCAATACTGAGCTGTGCTACGTTTTTATGATGGTATTGCTCAATTAAGCCAAGTGCGTTTAATAAGCGCTCAGCTTCTTTGTGTAATGTTATGGCGTGTTTAAGTGCTTGGCTTTGCCGTACTTTAGAAAATTGACACCCTAAAATGACATTTTCGATAGGTGTTAAATAAGGTAATAAATTAAAGTTTTGAAAAATGGTGCCAATATGGTCGGCTCTAAATGCATCGCGCTTGGTATTACTTTGTGTGTTTAGGCATTGATTTAAAATATACACATCACCGCTGGTGGCTGTATTAATTCCCGTAAGTAACGCTAATAAAGTAGATTTTCCTGAACCGCTTGGGCCATATAAAAAAATACGTTCGCCTTTTTCTACAGCCAGCTCTGCAATCCTTAGAGTCGGTTTTTTATCGTTTTTATGCCATTTAAAAGTAACGTTTTTTAGGCTGATCATTAAATGTATACCTGTATAAATCTGACGAAGATAAACTCGGGTTAAGAAACTAACTAAGAGGTTGACCTGTAAATATAATTAAAGTTGCTTTTTGTTAGTCAAAATTTTTAAATGCAAACAAGGCGAATTTACGCGTCAATAGTGGGCCTATTGCAAGTGAATTCAACGCAGTTAGCGTTGAAAATAACTGCTTAAGATTGATTTACTATCCAGAGTTCAGGTTATTTAGCTTACCCGTAAAGTTTACCTTATCCCAACAAGCATATAAATATGTGCCTTTATTTGTTTTAAGCATCCGATTGAGCTTTAGGGTTGGCTAGATTATTATACAACCCACATAACCCCATACCATACTTTGCTCAAAGAGCATCCCTAACCCCGGAGATAGCATGACTAGCTATAAAGTTTTAGATGTAAACGATGATTTACCCATTCGTACCAAAGGTGAAGTACATAGCGGTAAGGTTCGTTCAGTTTATTGGCTAACCGATGAAGACAGCGCGCGATTAATTAGCGACAAAGGCTATAAAGTACCTGCAGGCACTGAGCTTGCAATTATGGTTATTTCAGACCGAATTTCGGCGTTTGATTGTATTTGGCAAGGCGAAAACGGGTTAAATGGCGTGCCAGGTAAAGGGATCGCCCTTAACTCGGTTGCATCGCATTGGTTTAAATTATTTGATCAAGCAGGCCTTGCAGGTAACCATATTGTTGATATTCCGCATCCTTACGTATGGATTGTACGCAAAGCCAGTACAGTAAAAGTAGAAGCGATTGCACGCCAATACATTACAGGCAGCATGTGGCGCGATTACGCAAAAGGCGTGCGTAATTTTTGTGGTATTGATTTACCAGAAGGCTTAAAAGCAAACCAAAAGCTTGATAACGTTTTAATTACACCCTCAACAAAAGGTATTATTGAAGGTGTTGCCGACATTCCACCTGTTGATGATGTAAATATCACGCGTGCTAACATTACTAATAACTTAGATGTATTTAACTTTAAGTCGGCAGATGATGTAACTAAGTACGAAAAACTGCTAGTTGAAGGCTTTAAGTTAATTAGCGATGAGCTTGCAAAGCTTGATCAAATTTTTGTGGATACAAAATTTGAGTTTGGTTATGTGGAAGATTTAAATGGCGCGCAGCAACTTATTTATATTGATGAAGTAGGCACGCCTGATTCGTCACGTATTTGGGATGAAGCCGCTTATCGCGATGGCAAAATTGTCGAAAATTCTAAAGAAGGCTTTCGCCAGTTACTAATTAATAATGTGCCAGAAAGCGATGTATTATTAAATAAAGACCGTATGAGTGAACGTGAACAACTTGCTAAAGATTATATTTTACCAGAATCAGTCATGCTTGAAGTGTCAAATACCTATGTAGGTATTGCGAGTAAAATTGTTGGCAAAGATATTGTTATACCTAGCGATCCTCGCCAAGAAGTAATTGCTATTTTAGATGCTGAATACGGATTGATTGTAAAATAACACGACTAAAGGATGGCTTAACCTAGTTACTCGGTCTTTATTTGTGGTTACTGGGCTATAATTCTTGCAATTAGTGCTCGTCTCTAATTAACTTAGCTTAACGTTAATAGTTTGGTGTTGTTATGTTAGAGCGAGCATTGCAAAAAATTGCAAAAAATCGTTGTTTTTTAGCGATAGGTTTGTTTTTTAGCCATTTTGCTTTGAGCGCAAATATTGATTTAGTTATACAAAACCAACATGGGCAAGCATTACCAGATGCGGTGGTTGAGCTAAATCAAAATAATATAAAGTCTGCTTTTACACCAAAGACGGTTGCGACAATGGATCAAGTTAATAAGCAATTTTCACCTGAATTATTAATTGTTCAAAAGGGGCAGCAAGTAAATTTTCCTAATAGCGATAATATTCGCCATCATGTGTATTCTTTTTCACAAGCCAAGCCTTTTCAGCTAAAATTATATTCAGGGCAACCAAAAGACCCTATTGTATTTGATAAGCCCGGTGTGGTTGTTTTAGGATGCAATATTCATGACTCTATGATTGGCTATATTTATGTGGCAGATAATGATCTTGTTTATAAAACAGATGAAAGAGGGCGTGTTACTTTGCCAGCCACTTCTTCTGAGGTGACTGTATGGCATCCTCTTCAGCGTGCCGCATTGGAGAATAAAAAAATAATTACTATTAATTCTCAAACTCAGCTTTTAATAACCATAAATACTTCGGTCCCAGAGCTTCGAAATACATTTGGCAGTAAATTTAAGGCCCAAAATGACTAATAGTTTAAAAAACCGTATAACCATACTCTGCGTTGGCTTAGTGCTATTAACCACTGTGGTTAGCTTATTTAGTTTTTGGTGGTCTACGAGTAAATTCCAAGAAGAAAAAGTTAACCAAGATATAAGCGTTGCCCAAAGTGTATACAAGCAATACTTAAAGTCAAAAGAGAGCCTATTATTAACCGCCGCTAAAGTACTTACCTCTGACTTTGGCTTTAAACAAGCTGTTGCTACACGAGACGCCGGTACAATAAGTAGCGTATTATTTAACCACAGTCAGCGTATAAACGCCGAGCTAATGTTGTTAATTGATTTGTCGGGTAAATTAATTTCGGCTAATACTAGCGAAGATATTTACGGGCATGATTTACAGCCGCTAATGAAAGAATTATTAAGTACTTCGGAGCAATCTAGTTTTGTTGTTTTAAATAACGAACTTTACCAAGTGATTTTACTTCCCGTTAAAGCGCCACGTACAGTTGCTTATAGTTTAGTTGGATTTAAAATAAATAACGAAGTGGCCGCCGAGCTTAAAAGCTTAACAGGTATGGATGTAAGCTTTATAGGCAGTGCGGATAATTTAGTTATTAGCTCTTTAGTTAAACGCCCAACCCCTTTCGAACCTGTGAACTATTTTAATACATTAACCACATCACGCTTTTTTGGTGAATATTTAGTGTATCGCAATCGTGATATTGATTTACCGTCGCTACTTTCTCACCCAATAGTTATTTTACTCAGTGCCGATTTAACGCAAAGTTACAGTGATTTTGAAAAGCTATTTTTTACATTAATGATATTGGCTATTTTAACCATGTTTGTAGGTGTTATAACAAGTAGCTTATTAGCAAACAACCTTACTACTCCTTTATCTCAACTCGCTGTTATTGCTAGGCAATTTGCACAAGGTAACTATAGTTTCGAATTTAAAGGAAAAAAACAAAGTACAGAAATAACGACCCTAGTTGATGCATTTAATAGCATGGGTAACGATATTAATGAACGTGAGAAACAAATTAGTTTTCAGGCTCGCCATGACTCCCTTACAGGGTTTTATAATCGTTCAGCAATGCTAGATGTGTTGGGGGATGAATTAGATGCAACGAATGAATACACACTTGTTGCTATTGATATTAAGGGTTTGCGACACATAAACGATAAGTTAGGCCCTCGTGTTGGGGATGACTGTTTAAAAGCGGTAGCAAGTCGTATTAGTGAGTTTTCTGATGAGCTAGGTGGTTTTCATGCGCGAATTGGCGGCGATGAATTTTTAACGGTATTCCCAGCAACTGCAGCACAAGAGCTAAAAAGTGGCATTGACGGCTTAATGATGCAGTTACAGGCTTGCTATACCATTCAAAAGTTAAAAATTAATTTACGGTTTAGTGCCGGTATTGTGCAATACCCAGCGCAAGGTATTACTAGCGATGATTTAATGCGCCGTGTATTGATTGCTGTCGACAGTGCTGCGAGCGATCATGAAAGTATTCATTATTATCAAAGTGGCGAAGATGAGGCGCATTTAGAGCGCTTAATAATGCTTGATGAGTTAAAACAAGCAATTATTGACGATGATGGCCAATTATTTATGACCTATCAGCCTAAGTTGCATATGAAAACGCAAAAAATCGATAAAGTTGAGTCGCTTATACGCTGGCAACGAAAAGATGGTAGCTGGGTTAATCCAGAGCTATTTATTGATTTAGCTGAACAGTCGGGGCTTATTGTTGAGCTAACCGCGTGGGTGGTTAATACCGTTGTTGCACAGGTAGCTAACTGGCAATCAAAAGGCATTGAGTTACAAGCCGCTATTAATGTATCGGCGCAAGATATTGCCTTTTCGGGATTTCATTCAGCTTTGGTCAGTACGCTTGAAAAACATAAAGTAGACCCTAAGTTGATTACGATTGAACTTACCGAGCGCGATATGATCGAAAATGAAGAGAAAGGTATTAAAGCACTCGAAAACTTAAAGGCAATTGGCGTTAAAATATCACTGGACGATTACGGCGTAGGGCAAACGTCACTTGGGCGCTTAAAAATGCTACCTATTGATGAGTTAAAATTAGATAAGTGTTTTATTTTAAAACTTGATGAGTCACAAAAAGATCAGTTTATTGTGCAGTCTTCGATTACGTTAGGTCATCAATTAGGGTTTTCTGTTGTTGCTGAAGGGGTCGAAACATTGGGGTCTTTAGAGTTGCTTAAAAATATGCAATGCGATCATGCACAAGGCTATTATTTAAGTAGACCGTTAAAAGCTGAATTACTTGAAGAATGGCTTCTAGATCATTATGTATCACATTAAATATTGGAGCGTAGTTGCCTTTTGTTTAATGAGTTTACCGTGTGTAGCCAGCAGTGGAAAACTGCTTGCTACTCCTGGTGTGTCTCAAATTGAAGGCAATGCGGGTGGAGGCATTGTACCTTGGGCGCAACTAGCTGGTTATGCCAGTGATGATGAGTTTTCGATAAATGGCTTTTGTAGCCGGGCAGATGTAACCGATTACACTCTTGATGTATGCGGTGCCCAGTTAAACTTGTTTAATCGTGTTGAATTTAGTTACGCAATACAGCAATTTGATGTACCAGCATTCAATGCGCAGATAGAGCAAAATATTAGCGGCGTTAAAGTTCGTTTATATGGGGATATTGTTTACAGTGAGTGGCCACAATTAAGTGCAGGGATTTTACATAAATCACTGGATGATGGTTCTATTGCACAGTTAGTTGGCGCGAAAAGTACCAGTGGAACCGATTTTTATTTAGCGGCCAGTAAATTACATTTAGGCGCGATTGCAGGTTACAACTGGTTTTGGAACTTAACGACACGCTACAGCGAAGCAAATGAATTAGGCTTGCTAGGCTATGGTGGTGAAAGCGACAGTACTAGGGTGTTGTTTGAAGGCAGTACTGCACTTTTTTTAAGCCGTGAATTGGCCGTAGGTGTTGAGTATCGTCAAAAAGCGAATAACCTTAATTTAGGCGAACAAGATTGGAAAGATGTATTTGTGGCTTGGATACCAAATAAGTACGTGAGTGTGACAGCGGCTTACCTTGATTTAGGAAGCATTGCAGGGGCTGACGATCAAACAGGTTGGTATTTATCGGTAACAGGGTATTGGTGATGCAAAATATAGCCGTATTTTTATTATGCGCAGGGTTATTAGTAGGCTGTGCAAATAAACCTGCACTGTCGCTTTATCAGCAGTTAGATGGAAAAGCAGGTATAGCTAAGCTTGTTGATAGTTTTATCTATCAAATAGGTAACGACGAGCAAGTATTTCATTACTTTGAACACGCTAATATTACGCATTTTCGTGATGGTTTTATTTCCCATATGTGTATGTTATTTGAAGGCCCATGTGAGTACAGGGGCGATTCTATGATTGCTATTCATACGGGTATGAATATATCGGAAAAAGACTTTAATCATGTGGTCGATTTACTCGTTAACGCAATGAATGAGCAAAATATTAGTTATAACGTGCAAAATAAAATACTTTCAAAAATGGCACCACTACGTGGTGGAATAATAAAAATATAAGTACCTTGGTTTTTGTTATGTGGCTTTCAATGTAGAATATAAAGAAAACAACTGTGGCGATACTATGAATATAATTTTTGACACTCAAAGCCTTTATTACCTTCCTCAGTACATTCCAGTATTTAAAAAGTTATGCGAAAAAGGCATTAAAAGTCAGTTTGTTTTTTATAAAAATAGTCATCAGGATTTGATTCAAGGTGTTATAGATAACTACAATTTAGAACATATATGGGTTGAAAATCAGCTACAAGCTATTGATTACTACGAGCAAGAAAAATCTGATTGGGTATTTTTTGCTAACTCATTTTGCCATCTAGAACGTTTACATAAGGTATCTAAAAGTGCTCAGCTTGGACATGGGATCGGCCCTAAATCAAGTTATTACACTAAATCTAGCCAAGCTATGACTGCACGTTTTGTGGAAGGTGAATACAGATTAAGCCGCTTACAGAGTATGTACCCTGATGATACGTTTATTGATGTAGGTTTTTGCAAATTAGATCCTATTTTTAATAATGAAGAAATTGATGGAGCACTCTCATTAGAAGGCTTTAGTGATAAAAAGCAGACCATTTTGTATGCGCCAACATTTTATCCAAGTAGCTTAGAACTGTTTCCTGAAAACTGGCCTGAACATTTTAGTGATTACAATATTTTAATAAAACCTCATTATTTTTCGATTAGTAAAGAAAAGTATAAATGCCATTTAGCGCTGCTAAATCACTGGTCTACTTTCCCAAATGTTTATTTGGCTAAGGTTGAGGATTATTCTCTGGTGCCTTTTTTAGATAAAGCCGACTTGTTGATTAGTGATGCATCGTCAGCTTTATTTGAATTCGCACTATTAAATAAGCCGGTTATTTGGTGTGATTTTTTAAAGTTGAGATGGAGCTATAAAGGAATTTTTTCTTTTCGTTTTAAAAAACGTATGGACCGAGATTACGGGGAATACGCAAATATTGCGGTGCATGCTAGTAAATATAAAAATCTAAAAAAACTAGTTGTAGAACAATTAGCTAAACCAGAAAAGCTAGCTAATACTAGGTTAGCTTTATCGGAAAAACTCGCGGGCAAGTTAGACGGCAAAGCGAGCCAAAGAATTGTTGAGTACATAATTGAAAATAACTAAGCTAACTGGACGTTACTATATTTTATAAAAGGATTTCTTAAACTTAAAAATAATAAACTAGGTTTGTTAAATGAAAAAAATTGGATATACAACGGGTGTTTTTGACTTATTTCATATTGGTCATTTAAATATTCTTAAAAGAGCAAAATTAGAGTGTGATTACCTAATTGTAGGTATAACAACGGATGAGTTAAGCCAGTCAGCTAAAAATAAAAAGCCAGTAATTCCCTTTCAAGAGCGCATGGAAATAGTTGAAGCAATTAAGTTTGTTGACGAAGTTGTCCCGCAGGTTAATTATGATAAAGAAGAAGCGTGGAACAATTTAAAGTTTGATAAAATGTTTGTTGGTGATGACTGGAAGGGCACTGAAAAGTGGCAAAAGATTGAAGCTGACTTTGCAAAGTTTAATGTAGAGATATGTTACTTTTCGTATACATCTCATACGTCGAGTACAATGTTAAGAAACGTATTAGATAAAATAAATAACACGAAATAAATCATGAAAAACCTTATCTCCTGCCAGCAATTACAGACGCAACTTAATGACCCTGCATTAGTGATATTTGATGCAGGTATGCTGCGTCCAGGTGTTTTGGGTACTTATTCGCCGCAAGCAATGCTCCCTAATGCTAAACGTTTTGACATAAAAAACGAATTGGCTGATAGGTCAAACCCCTTACCAAGTACGATATGCAGCGAGCAGCAATTTACTCATGTTATGCAAAATGCAGGCGTAAATAACGATTCTTTTATAGTTGTATACGAAGATGGCGGTTTATTTAGCGCAGCAAGAGCATGGTGGATGTTTAAAGCTATGGGGCATCACAATGTTAAAATACTCAGCGGTGGTCTTAAAAAGTGGTTGGAGTACGGCTACGACGTACAACAAAGTTATAGCGAGGCTGTAAGTGCTGGTGATTTTGCGGCAAGCTATAATTGTGAGTATTTTATTAATAATCAACAAGTGCTTAACGCAATAGATGATCCTAATACTTTATTGCTTGATGCACGTGCTTATAAACGTTTTACTGGTGAAGAAAGTGGACCTCGTAAAGGTATACATAGCGGGCACATTCCTAATAGTCGCTCGTTGCCTTTAATGAATTTACTAGATGACGGTGAAGCCAAACCACTTTCTGAAATTAAAGCGATATTTAGTGACGTAATTGGTGATGTGCAGCAGTTACAGTTTAGCTGTGGCTCAGGTATTACAGCCTGTGCTTTGGCGTTGTTTGCTGCTGAATGTGGTTACAGTAATTTAAGTGTTTACGATGGCTCGTGGAGTGAATGGGGCGCAAGTGATTCGTTTCCAATTGCTACGAACGAGACATAAAACAGCTGTAGACGTAGAGCTTGCTCACGTTAAAAGCGCAGCTTTTGGTTTATTTTTTATAACCATAAGGGCAATTTTTACAACCGTTTTTACAACACGAACCGCGCTTTAAAAAAAACCACTTACTAAATATCATGTAACCACTTTGCATGGTGTAATCGAGCCCTTCAATTAAATTGTCGTTACCTCTAAATTGCTTTGCAAAGTTTATTTGGGTTTTAATAGGCTGTGTATAAACACCCTCTAAAAAAATATTTATTTTATTAAGCGTGCACTTGCGGCATAAACAACTTGTTGCTGTGATATCAAGCGGTAAAATAGCTGGCAGCTCATTGCACCAACACGCTGATATATCGTCTACATTACACGTTAGAGTACTGTGGCATTGAGTGCAGTTAAGTTGAGTCATTATAATTCTTTTTAGTAACAGTGAGCCAAGAATAACAAATATTATGAATACACAAAAAGCATTAGCTGAATTTATTACGTTTGGTGAGCATAGGAATGAAGCTATATCGGTTATCGTTTCAAGCCCTGCTGACAGCAATAAAACTCACTATACTCTCTCAACCGAGGTTTTAATTGATGTGCTTAAACGCTGTTTAAGTAACGAAATAGACTTAGATGATTTAGAGCTTTGGGCAAACGTAATTGAATCGCGAGATGATATTGATTGTACTGAGCATGAAGGTTTTATTTATGCGCTCAGTAATAGCGAGCAAATGGGAGAGCTTAATCATCAAAAGCTTGCTCAAATAGTTGCGTTAGTAAAAGTTTGATTTGTTTAAAAAGCGAGGTATAAAACCTCACCTACAACATACACCAAACCGTAGGTGCGAATTTATTTCGCGCTCATGTAACGTGGCTTGGGTGCCAAAAAGCGAGGTATAAAACCTCACCTACAACATACACCAACCCCGTAGGTGCGAATTTACTTCGCG
>NZ_JJNY01000028.1:0-51984 GCF_000690035.1 Pseudoalteromonas sp. S3431 | reverse complement strand
AATATCGGCTTTTTATTGAAAAATCACAGCTACATGATTTTTAGTTACAAAAAAACCGCGTATAAAACGCGGCTTTTAAATGCTTTTTAATTACAGACCAGCACGGTCTTTAATTACAGCAATAAGTGGTGAACCAGCATGGTTACCTTCAGCCCAAGCGATATCTGCGCCATCAGCTAATGAACTTTTTGAAAGGTTTTTAACAATGTATTCACCAGTACCTACTGCGTTGCTTGCAACTGCATGGCGTAATAAGTTATTACCATTACATTGTATTGCATCGTAGATATTACGAATTTTTACACGAGAACTTTTAAGTTTACTACGTAAACGGTTTTTATCGTCCGCTGCTATATACTCGCAAATAGATACAGCTAATTGATCTTCAGCGTTTGCAGGCGCTACATACGAAAATGAACCTACTGCAATAGCAGTAACAATAACTAGCTTTGGTAATTTAAACATGAAAAACCCTTTATGGTACTTTTTACCTATGTTGATTGGTTAATATTGTACCAACACACGTAGATTTTCGCAATAATGTTATTGAATTTTATATAAAGTTACGAATTTATAACTAGATTTGTTTTTATTATCAGGCTGCATACTTAACTCTTCTTTAAGCTCCCATTTAGCTATTTTTTGATAATCTGGGAATTGTGTATCGCCTTCTACATCTAAACCTATAAACGTTAAATATAAGCGCTCTGCACGCTCTAAAAACTGCTGATAAATATTTCCACCACCAATGATCATTACTTCTTCAGCGTCAGAAACTAAATTCAATGCAGCCTCTGGTGTTGCTACCGTTTCAATTCCATCAGCTTGATACCCAAGATTACGAGTAATAATAATATTACGTCGCCCAGGCAAAGGACGTCCGATAGATTCAAAAGTTTTACGACCCATAATTACAGGCTTACCTGTAGTCACTTTTTTAAAATGCTGAAGATCTGCAGGTAAATGCCATGGCATTTTATTATCTAGGCCAATTACACGGTTATTTGCCATTGCTGCAATCATTGAAATTATCATATTAAATACCTAGTACTTTATTTTTAAACAAAGAAAAAGGAGCATAAGCTCCTTTTTATAAATTCTATTTAATTAGCGCTCGTAGACAACTTCTACGTCGTAATCATCTTCATCCCAGTCGTCCCAATCATCATCATTGCCCTTACCTTTAGTGGCTTTTTCATGATAGGTATCCCACTTGAATTCAATCTCTTCATCTTCAACCTGTACAAACTTCTCTTTAGGCATGCTATCGAGTAGTGTCATTATGTTGTGAATTAAAGGTTGAGTATTGAGTTTATTAATCGCTGAAATGTGATAAATATTTTCAGTTTCGCCCAGTTCTTCTGCAATAGCTTCACATAACGCTTTTGCTTCGTCCTCTGGTAATAAGTCTATTTTATTAAAAACTAACCAACGTGGCTTTTCAGCTAATTTAGGGCTGTATTGATGTAACTCGTTAATAATTGAGAATGCATTATCAACAGGGTTTGAACCATCTACCGGCATTACATCGATAATGTGTAATAACACACGACAACGCTCTAAATGCTTCAAGAAGCGGATGCCTAAGCCTGCACCATCAGATGCACCTTCAATTAAGCCTGGTATGTCAGCTATTACAAATGATTTATTCGCTTCTGGACGCACTACGCCCAAATTAGGAATAAGCGTTGTAAACGGGTAATCAGCTACTTTAGGCCTTGCTGCTGATACACTACGGATAAACGTAGATTTACCTGCGTTAGGAAGCCCTAGTAAGCCTACATCCGCTAATAGTAGCAACTCTAATTTTAAATTACGTACTTCGCCTTCAGTACCCAAGGTTTTTTGACGAGGTGCTCGGTTAGTACTTGATTTAAAACGTGCATTCCCCAAGCCGTGGAAACCACCTTTTGCAACCAAAATACGTTGACCATGTTGCGTTAAATCACCAAGTCCCTCTTGGGTATCAACATCCATGATACGTGTGCCTACAGGCACCATAACAAATAAGTCATCGGCTTTTCGGCCTGTACAGTTACGGCTACGACCGTTAGTACCACGTTCAGCTCTATGGAAACGCTCAAACTGATAATCAATGAGGGTATTTAAGTTTTCATCAGCTTGTAGATAAACACTACCACCGTCTCCACCGTCACCGCCGTCTGGTCCACCATCTGGAACATATTTTTCACGACGGAAAGACACGATGCCGCTGCCACCGTCTCCAGCTTCTGCGCGAATTTCTACTTCATCTACAAACTTCATGATTACTCACTTTAGGGATTGGCTTGTTAATTTAACTATTATATACCGAAGCCAAGCTGATTGCAGGCTTGGCTTGGGTATATATTTTTTTCTTAAAACAAAAAACCCCGCAAAGGCGGGGTTTTTTAACTACCTTACTGATTACTCAGTTACGATAGTTACGTATTTACGGTTTAAAGGACCTTTCTGTTCAAACTGAACTTTACCATCTGCTTTTGCGAAGATAGTGTGGTCTTTACCGATACCTACGTTTGTACCAGGGTGGAAACGAGTTCCACGCTGACGAACAATGATGCTACCCGCTAGAACTGATTCGCCACCAAAACGCTTAACACCTAGGCGTTTGCTTTCTGAATCGCGACCGTTACGAGTACTACCAGCTGCTTTTTTATGTGCCATTTCTAAGTACCTCTAATTAAGCGCTAATGCTAGTGATTTTAACTTCAGTGAACCATTGACGATGGCCCATTTGCTTACGAGAATGCTTACGGCGTCTAAATTTAACAACCTTAATCTTCTCACCGCGACCATGTGAAACAACCTCAGCTGTTATCTTGCCACCGTTTACGAACGGTACACCGATCTCGATTTTCTCACCATCAGCAACTAAAAGTACTGAATCAAATTCTACTGCCGCACCAGTTTCAACGTCTAATTTTTCAAGACGAATCGTTTGACCTTCAGTCACACGATGCTGTTTACCACCACTTTGGAAAACCGCGTACATAATTAACTCCGTCTGTGCACCCTCAAATCGGTGCAACTAAAATATTCTTCGATAGGGCGCGAAGTTTACGCTAACGCGAAATAACTAGCAAGCCTATTTTGTAATTAAAATGAATAAAAAGTAGCTGCATTGAGAGTAATTCAATATTTCCCCCAGTTTATATTAATTGACCCTTTTGCCAAGTGCTTTTTAGCTGTTAAGCGAAATAAGTTAATGCGCTTAAATAGAGCTCTCGCTGTATAATATCTAAGCGCGACTCAGACTGCATATTGGTTATCTATTAATCAGTTATCTCAACCAATTAAGCTCTTATTCAGTACTTTAATAGTGTTTTTTCAATCAATCGTCACAAAATATCGAGCTAGTGCATTTTTTGTTGTACAATCTGCGCCGTTCACACATAAAAATTGGCTCGGAGATCAATGGATATAAAAGCTATCCAGGCGTTAATCGAAAGCGATATGAATGACGTCAATCAACTTATACATGCGCAAATGCGCTCAGATGTGGCGTTAGTTAATCAGCTTGGTTTATATATAGTTAGCAGTGGCGGCAAACGTGTTCGTCCAATGCTCGCAATTTTAGCAGCCAAGGCGCTCGGTTATCAGGGTAAAGATCACATAACACTTGCAACAATTGTTGAGTTTATCCATACAGCAACGCTATTGCATGATGATGTTGTAGATGAATCAAACTTACGACGTGGCACGCCTACAGCAAATGCTGAATTTGGTAATGCTGCTAGCGTATTAGTTGGTGACTTTATTTACACTCGCTCATTTCAGCTTATGGTTGGCCTTGGAAAAATGCAGATTATGCAAGTACTTGCCGATGCAACAAACATTATTGCTGAAGGTGAAGTATTACAGTTAATGAACTGCAATGACCCAGATACGACTGAAGCCAGCTATATGCAGGTTATTTACTCTAAAACGGCTAAATTATTTGAAGCAGCTACAGGCCTTGCTGCCATTATCACAGAGCAAGACCAAACGACACTTGATGCACTAAACCTATACGGTATGCATTTAGGTACTGCGTTTCAACTAGTAGATGACGTACTCGATTACAATGCAGACGCTGAGCAGCTAGGTAAAAACATTGGCGATGATTTAGCTGAAGGCAAACCAACCCTTCCGCTTATTTATGCTATGCAACACGGTAGCGAGCAGCAAACGCAACTTATTCGTGATGCAATAGAGCACAGTAATGGTATGGAGCATTTAGAAGAAATTTTAACTGCACTAAAACAAACTAATGCGCTTGAGTTTACAATGCAAAAAGCAGAGCTTGAGGCCGAAAAAGCCATTGCCTGTTTAGACTTTTTAGCTGAGTCTGACTATAAGCAAGCACTTATAAGCCTTGCCCGTATTGCGGTTGACCGCGACCACTAGTTTTAACTAGTTACACAGTGTGACATTAATTCTGAGCAATAAAAAAGCCTGCAAATGCAGGCTTTTTTGTTGCTTAAACCGGCTATTACGCCATGAAATCAACACCTTCTTTGATGTCTTTTTTCAATGTTTCAAGCATGTCATTTTTTGCTTTTGTTTCAAATGCGCTTAGTTCGCCGTAAGAAAGAATTTCTTCTACGCCGTTTTTACCTAAACGTACTGGATGTGCAAAGTACTCTGCATCGCCATTTTCAACAGCAACGTAAGCGTAATCTACAACTTCTTCACCTTGTAGGCCTTTAACTAAAGACATACAAAAACGAGCTGCAGCAGCACCCATAGATAGCGTAGCTGAACCACCGCCTGCTTTAGCATTTACAACTTCAGTACCCGCATTTTGGATACGTGGAGTAAGTGCAGCAACTTCTTCATCTGTGAAAGAAACACCTTCAACTTGAGAAAGTAGAGGCAGAATCGTTGTGCCTGAGTGACCACCAATTACTGGTACTTTTACAGTTGCTACGTCTACGCCTTTAAGTTCAGCAACAAATGCTTCTGAACGAATAACGTCAAGCGTAGTAATACCGAATACGCGTTTAGCGTCGTAAGTACCTGCTTTTTTGAATACTTCAGCAACAATTGGAACTGTGCCGTTTACTGGGTTAGTAATAATACCTACTAACGCTTTAGGACAGCTGGCAACAATGCCTTCTGCTAACGTTTTGATGATGCCAGCATTTACATTGAATAAATCAGCACGATCCATACCTGGTTTACGTGGCATACCCGCTGGGATAAGAACGATGTCAGAACCTTCAAGCGCTTTATTTAAATCGTCTGCGCCAAAGCCTGCAACTTTAACATCTGTTGGGATGTGAGAAAGGTCAACCGCAACACCTGGTACTACTGGTGCAACATCATAAAGTGATAATTCAGAGCCAGCTGGTAAGCCTGTTTTTAATAATAAAGACAACGCTTGGCCGATACCGCCTGCAGCACCTAATACAGCAACTTTCATTGGAATTCTCCGTCATTTGAGGTAGGAAATATTTGTGGCTCTTAAGATAATGAAATTAGCGACTAAAAACAAATTTATCCTGTCTATTTCAAGTATATTTTCGACCATAGTCGTAAACTTTTGTGATTTAACGCATCAAACTGGCAAGTTAACTAAACAACTGCTGCATAATTATTCATTATTGTGTAGAATTTGCAGCATAAATAACAAAAATGAATAAAGACTATGCAACCACAAGATAAACAAGAAGCACTGGTAAAAGCATTTAAATCGCTTTTAAAAGAAGAAAACTTTGGCTCTCAAGGCGAAATAGTTGATGCGTTAAAAGAGCAAGGCTTTGACAATATAAGCCAAAGTAAAGTATCACGCATGTTAAGTAAGTTTGGCGCTGTACGCACACGTAATGCCAAGCAAGAAATGGTTTACTGCTTACCTGCTGAAATGGGTGTACCTACGGCTAAAAGCCCATTACGCCAATTAGTAATCGACATTATGCACAACGAAATGATGATCATCATTCGTACCAGCCCAGGTGCGGCTCAGCTTATTGCACGTTTATTAGATTCATTAGGTAAAGCAGATGGCGTACTAGGAACTATTGCCGGCGATGACACTATTTTTATCGCCCCGGCTAAAATATCTGAAATAGACGTGACACTTGAACGCGTTCGCATTTTATTTGATACGGTTTGATTATTAATCGTAATTAAATCTGTTTTAAAAATCCGACCGAAGGTGCAAAAAAAGCAGAACCCATATCGGCTTGAGTAAAATCAAGCCAGTGGTCGTAACAATCACCTTCGCCTAAACGGCTTTTAAGTATTTTTTCGAACGCGGTTCCTGTACATGCACATGTAATTGATAACATTCCCTGCTCATACACATCGCCATAAGGCATGCTTTGATTTAATAGTAGCGGTTGCCCATCTTCGTCTTTTAGTTCACTACGCGAAGCATGGCTGGTTTCGATCGCGGGGGTAATTAGTGTGTTATCAAGGCGCGTACGACCCATTATTTGCTCTTGCTCACTTAATGATAAATGCTGCCACACAGTTAAGTCATGCTTATAACGTTGTACATGAATATAACTTCCTTGATCTTCAAAGCTACCCGGTTTATTTATTAGTGCCGTCGCACGCTTTTTTCTACCATGAGCAGAATCGCCACCATAAATAAAGCCATTAAAGTCTCGTCCATCTAAAAAGCGAAAATTACGAACCTGCTCTACCAGCTCTACATCAGGAGCAAATAACTTTAATACTTGCAGGGCAAATAAATGGTTAACGTCTTCACGGTCAGAGCGAATTTGCACAAACAAATCACACGGTTGCACGCTCATTTGGTGATCGCTGTGATTTATATTAGGAAAGCTCTGTAATTCGCTTGGAATGTACTCAGGAAGGATATGTGGCCAATATTGCGCACCTATAGCGACCATACAAGAGAGCATTGATTCTGAAAACTGATCGCTAAATTCTTCTTCAATAGCGCTTACTTGCTTTAGTTTTACGCGTAACGATTCATCTTGACCATCAAACACATTAAAAAATAAGTGCAAACCGTGTAAGTTTGCTTCAGCACAAATCCCTGATTGCGCTTGCGCCATTGTTATTCCTTAGTTTTATAGATAAAAACACAGCGAATAACAAATTAATTATGATTCGAAAAAGTTCACCGTGTGAGGTTTTATTTTTATTATAACCTGCTCATTTTTTTCAAATGATTGGTCATATTGTGCAGCAACTTCAACTTCTTGCTCAGCAATAACGACTGTGTAAACATACGCAGAACCAATAAAGCGACTACTTAATATTGTAGCTCGTTCACAGTGTCTGTCACATAGATTATCACTTACCAATTCAATCTGGTGAGGACGAACATATATTTTCCCTACACTCGCTCTATGCTCATGTCCAATATATGATTTAACTAAGCCAAACGGTGTATTATATTCAGTTGTCGTTAATACTTCTGCCTCTAAGTATATGCCTTGACCCAGAAACTCTGCAACCTCCTTTGAGCTTGGGGCTGCAAAAAGCTGTTCTGGCGTGCCTTGTTGCGCAATTTTACCGCGATGCATAATGGCAAGTGTATCGGAAAAGGCAAATGCCTCTTCTTTTGAGTGCGTAACAAATACAGCAGAGACTTGTGTTGCCTTAATAATTCGACGTATATCGGCGATTAGTTCAAAGCGTACTTGTGTATCAATGTTTGAAAAAGGCTCATCAAGCAATAACAAACTAGGTTTATAAGCTAATGCGCGAGCAATCGCTACGCGTTGCTGCTGACCACCCGATAACTGATGAGGAAATCTATCGGCACAGCCAATTAAATGAACAAGCTTAAGCATTTCATCAACACGATGCTGCTTTTGGGCTTTACTCATTTTACTAAGCCCAAATGCGATATTATTTGCCACCGTCAAATGCGGAAACAATGCATAATCTTGAAACATCATGCCAATGTTGCGATGCTCAGGTGAGACAAATGATTGCTCATTACTCACTAATTTACCGTCTATAAAAATAGACCCTTGCTTGGCTTCAATTAAACCTGCAATGGCTTTTAATGTGGTTGTTTTACCGCAACCACTTGCACCGAGCAGACAAACAATTTCATCTTTGCCCACTGTTAAATCTAAATCATGAATAACCTTTGTACCGTTATAGTGATAGCTCACGCCTTGTAAAATTAAACTACTCATTTAACTACGTTGCTCCATAGAACGATTAATAAAATACAAAGGAATAAACCCGACAATAACAATAAATAATGCCGAAATTGAAGCAAGCTCTAACTGCTCGTCACTCACATACTGAAATACATGAGTTGCTAAGCTTTCAAAGTTAAACGGTCTGAGCAATAACGCCGCAGGTAGCTCTTTCATGCACTCAATAAACACCAGTAATGCCGCCGTAAGTAGTCCACGGCGTAATAAAGGTAGATGTATTAAGCGCAATGTTTGCCCTTGGCTTTTACCCATTGACTGACTTGCCATATCGAGTGATGGGCTAATGCGTAAAAAACTCGATTCTATTGCTCCGTGCGCGATGGCATAAAATCTAACAATGTAAGCAATAATAATAGTAAAAATACTGCCTGTAAGCAGTAAACCTATATCTAAATTATATGGTTCGAGCGCTTCATTGATGGTGTTTTCTAATAATGTAAGTGGTAATAAAACAGCAATAGCGAGCACTGTACCTGGCAATGCATAGCCCGTACTGGCTAAACGCCCAGGAATAAGCGGATACGTTTGCTTTGCAACACGCTGATAAAAAACCACAAAAATACTCAACGTAATGGTTATTACACTCACTATCCCTGCTACTTTTAAACTTTGCCAAGCATAGCTAAAAAACTCAATGTTCCACGCTTTATCAAAGTAGGTAATTGCGTAGTTTACGAGTACTGCAATGGGAATTAAAAAAGCGATAAGTAAAATAAAGCCACAAAATGCAGTTGCTAGCCAAGCCGACTTTCCTTTTAATACATAGAGAGATTCGCTATTTACACTTGATTGGCGCTCAAATACCGCTTGGTTACGGCGGCTAAAGCGTTCTGCCATTAATGCCAAAAATAAAAGTAAGAGCATTACACCCGATATTTTAGCGGCCGCTGTAAGCGAATAATAACCAAACCATGTGTCGTAAACGGCGGTCGTTAATGTGCTCACGGCAAAATAGCTGACGGTTGCAAAGTCAGCCATAGTTTCCATACTAATGAGTGCAAGAGCCGCAACAATTGCGCCGCGAGAGAGCACTAAACTTACTTTAAAAAAACTTTGTTTAGGAGATAGCCCCATTAATTGACTAGCTTGTACTAATTTGAATGACTGTTCGCGAAGGGCTGTTTTAAAAATTAAAAATAAATACGGGTAAAGTACCAAGGCAATCATAACGATAGCGCCAGGTAGTGTACGTATATCAAAAAACCAATAATCACTAGGTGATTGCCAGCCAAACCATTTTCTAAGTGCTATTTGCACAGGGCCCGCATAGTCTAATAAATCAGTGTATACATAGGCAATAATATAGGTAGGCATAGCAAGGGGCAGCATAAGTGCCCATTCAAACTGCTTTTTACCAGGAAAACTACAGTAAGCAGTAAGCCAACCGAGTGGCAGCGCAATAGCACAGCTAAGCACACAAACGCCTAAAACCAGCAACACAGTATTAGTAATGTAATCCCAAAGCACTGTATCCCAAAGATGAGAAAACACCTCAGAGTTACCTTGCAGAGATTCAAAAAGAAGAAAAAACAACGGGGCCGACAGAATCAAACCCGTCGACCACGCAAAGAGCTGCCATTTAGACAGCTTAAATTTATAAGTCATTAAAGATCGAACTTCACCTCATCAATCAGCTTAAGCGCTAACGGACGATATTTACTGATCTCATCGAGTGGCAAGCTGTCTTCCTTAAAGCTCCCCCAAGACGCAACCAAACTGGATAATTGCACACCTGGCTTAACTGGATACTCCATATTTAGTGAGGCATACATGTTTTGTGCTTTATTGTCGGTCATATACTCTATGAGTTTCAAGGCATTTTCAGGATTTTTAGCGAACTTAGTAATAACCGCACCCGATACATTTATGTGCGAGCCACGATTAATTTGGTTCGGAAAATTAATATTTACCGCTTCCGCCCAACCTTTTTGTTCTTTATCTTGCAACATTTTTCCAAGGTAGTAACTATTACCTAATGCCAAGTTACATAAACCTTCTTTAACAGCTTTAACTTGGGCACGGTCGTTACCTTGGGGTTTGCGCGCTAAATTAGCTTTAACGCCTTCAAGCCATGTTTTAGTATCAGCCTTACCATGGTGAGCTATCATTGATGCAACAAGCCCCAAATTATAAGGATGCTTACCCGAACGAGTGCAAATTTGACCTTTATATTTAGGATCAGCCAACTCTTCATAAGTGAGCTTAGGTAACTCACCAACTCGCTCTTTTGATGAATATACATTACGCACTCGCTTAGTAAGCGCAACCCATTGGCCATCACCGTCACGAAAGGCGGCTGGAACATTATTATTTACACTGTCACTTTTTATAGTTTGTGTTAATTTTAAATCTTCTAATTGAATAAGCGCGCTAAAGTTAGAGGTTAATACTAAATCAGCTTTACTGTGCTTGCCTTCGCGTTTAACACGCTCAATTAGCCCTTTTTTAGCAAAAACAACATTGGTTTTTATGCCTGTTTGCTTTGTAAAATCATCCAAAATTGGCTGTATTAAAAACGGTTGGCGAAAAGAGTAAATATTAACGACGTCGTTTGCAAAGGCTGGCGCCGATACTATTAATCCTAAAGTGATAGCGAGTGTCTTCATTATTCCACCTAAATAACAATTATTATCAAATAATTCTACCGTGAACAGTTAAAAAGTGCACACCTTAAATAGCTGTAAGTAGGTAAAAGGTGTCTAAAACAGAAATGTCATGTAAGACATCTCTCACGGATGTGACAGCTAATGAGTAAAAAGCAACATATAAAACAAGCACTAATTAAATAACCAATTGAAAATAAAGAATTAATAAACTTTAGCTATTGCATAAATACTAATTAAATATAGTTTCAGCCCTATTTAAGTTGCTCCATTCACCTATAATTTACTCATCAACCAAGCAGTGATGCTTATCGATTAAATACAAGCAAATTATTTATTCGACCAACCAATGATTAGGTTACCAAGGAAATACGGATTTTAGGACAGGCTCAGGATGAGTAACACAATGGAATGTTGTAAAAATGGATAGCATCAGGAAGGTGCGAAAGGGATAACAACAAGGGTTTAAGTTGTTTGACAGGATGTTTAAGGAATAGATGGACAGGCCTTTTAGGCAACACAATGGATTGATTAATACACGGATGCACTAGGAAGTGCAATGGAAGGATTTGGTAATAGTATTTACTTTACAGGATGTTCAGGAATTAAAGGAGACAGGCCCGGATAGCCTAGATTACATAGAACTAAAAAGTAATATTGTAATAACATGGATTAGTAAAAATTGGAGTTGATTAAGTTCAATTGCAGGATGCAGAAAATTAGAAGATTCCGCAAGCGCGCCTAGAGATAGAGCGCGCTTTTCTTTGCATAGGTAATTAAGTCAAACATATTCATAATAGAGGAAATAGCAATCTCATCAGCTTCAGAGCACAACTTATATGAAGGAACATAAATAGTTTATGGATATAAATTTTAAATCGAGTAAAAACGTCTCCACACTTAATAGCCCAGTAAATAGCACAGCAGAGTATATTTGTATTTTTACGGCACCTACCCCAAAAGAAAATCCTTATTCTGCTTTGTTTAATCCAGAAGGATACGATTTTTCTAACATGTCTATGAGTGAGTTTAAAACGATACTCAACGTTATTATTCAATTAGAAAGTGATATCAGAACAACCCAAAGAGGTGAAACCGCCCGTGATGACGAATTTAGTTATCAATTAAATAAGCTAGCAAATGCAATAGGCCGCACAAATTTTAATGGTAAAGTTAATATTAATAAGTATTTTTTAAAAAGAGTAGAAGAAGCAAAAAAAATGGAAAGCAGTGACTTCCATTCATTTAGTCAAGTGCATACAAGTATGAATCAACTATATGAAACAGTTGTAAAGTTAACATCTGAAGAAAATTTTACAGCACTTCAAAATAAAGCGATAGCTTACTTAGAGTACACGAGCAAACAATCGGCTTAAGTTAGCTCTGATCAGACTCAGGCCTGCCTTTATTACGTTTACCTAATAAATACGCATCGCGAAACTTTATAAAATGTTGCTCAAGCTTTGTTGATGCATCCATTTCGCCCGCAAGGGCTAACACCATAATAGCCACTTCAGCAGTGCCTAGTTGATGCGCATGAGGGGCTACACGTAATCGGTAATCAGATAGTTTATCAGCAGTAACAGAAAGTACAGGCAAGTTATCTAAATAAGGGCTTTTACGAATCATTTTCTTAGCTTCGCGCCACGTACCATCTAAGAATATAAATAGCGGCTTTTTACCTGATTCAATACTCACTTCTGTAATGGCTCTGCCCTCTTCTACATCTTCTGCGGGAAAGACGACCATAGGCTGATACTGCGAATCATTTATTAAAGCTAAAAGAGCGGGGTTAGGATCTGTTCTATCCCATCTAAATGCGTGGTTATCTGGCACTATTTCAGCAATTAAACGCCCTGTATTAGAAGGTTTAAAGCTTTCATTATGATACATCAGTAAGCATACAGCGGCCTTACAATCTGCATGCTCAACACCTTTACAAATACAGTAGTGCTTAGCAATCAGGCATTGTTCACAACGATCTAATTTACCGCCTCGAGCATTAAACTCTCGACGAGATTCACTTATTTGTTGAGCGCGTAATGCTAGAACTGAGTTTTTCACTGTATTTACCTTCAATTAATTAAGCGCGCATTGTAACGACTTCTTGTTATTTAATCTTATATTTATCGAAGTTAAAAATAGACATAAAAAAACCCAACCGAAGTTGGGTTTTTCAAGCAAATACTAAAAAGTTAAATTACTTCTTTTTAGCTGCTTTTTTGTTTGGTAAATCAGTGATTGAACCTTCAAAAATTTCAGCTGCAAGGCCGATTGATTCGTTCAATGTTGGGTGAGCATGAATTGTGAGCGCTAAGTCTTCACCATCAGCACCCATTTCAATACCTAAACCGATTTCGCCAAGCATTTCGCCCGCGTTAATACCGATCATAGCACCACCGATTATACGGCCACTTTCTTTATCAAAGATAAGTTTAGTAGAACCTTCAGTACGAGCAGATGCAATTGCACGACCAGATGCTGCCCACGGGAATACCGCAGTTTCAACTTTTAAGCCTTGCTCTTTTGCTTCTTTCTCAGTAACACCTACCCAAGCGATTTCTGGGTCTGTGTACGCAATTGAAGGAATACATTTAGGGTCGAAGAAATGCTTCTGACCAGAAATAACTTCTGCAGCAACATGACCTTCATGAACCGCTTTATGTGCAAGCATAGGCTGGCCAACTAAGTCACCAATTGCAAAAATGTGGCTTACGTTAGTACGTAATTGCTTATCAACATTAATAAAGCCACGCTCATCAACGTTTACGCCCGCTTTTTCAGCATCAAGTAAGTTACCGTTTGGAGTACGGCCAACTGCAACAAGTACTTTGTCGTAACGTACTGGTTCTGCTGGTGCGTTTTTACCTTCAAACGTTACGTATAAGCCGTCTTCTTTAGCTTCAACACCAACAACTTTAGTTGAAAGCATTACGTTGAATTTTTTGCTTACATATTTTTGGTAAATTTTGATAATGTCTTTATCAGCGGCTGGTACTAATTGATCAGCAAATTCTACAACATCAATTGCAGAACCTAGCGCACGGTAAACCGTACCCATTTCAAGACCGATAATACCACCACCAAGTACAAGTAGTTTTTCTGGTACGTCTTTAAGTTCTAATGCACCAGTTGAATCAATTACACGGTCATCTTCTGGGATGAAAGGTAAGTTAACTGGTTTAGAACCTGCTGCAATAATCGCGTTATCAAACGTGATAGTTGTAGCGCCGTCTGCGCCTTCAACTACTAAAGTATTGCTGCCAGTGAATTTGCCGTATCCAGATACAACTTTCACTTTACGCATTTTGGCCATGCCTTCTAGTCCACCAGTTAACTGGCCAACTACAGAATCTTTCCAAGTACGAACTTGGTCAAGATCGATTTTTGGTGCGCCAAAAGTAACACCGTGAGATGACATTTCTGCTGCGTCATCAATCACTTTAGCTACGTGTAAAAGTGCTTTAGAAGGAATACAACCAACATTAAGACATACGCCACCTAATGTTTCGCGAGATTCTACTAATGTAACTTCTAAGCCCAAGTCAGCAGCACGGAAAGCCGCAGAATAACCACCAGGACCACCGCCTAGTACAACAACTTGAGTTTTTAATTCGTTGCTCATGCTTTTACCTTAATTGTTTGAACGGGACACTGCCCTAAAATTTAACTGCCATGTTTCTGCAAGGCAGAAAGAGTGAGCAGCGCACAAAGTGATGCAATTCGTACAAAGATTGTATCATTGCAAATGGTAAAAATCCCAGCTAAAAACAACTGGCTGGGATTTGATTCTATTTATTTTATTGCGTATACCAATTTTACTAAACTGGTTACATCACCAACTGGCGAATATCGCTCATGTAACTTGCAAGAGTCACAGTAAAGCGTGCAGCTAATGCTCCGTCAATAACCCTATGGTCGTATGACATAGACAGCGGAACCATTAGTTTTGGTTCAAACTCTTTGCCATTCCATTTAGGTTTCATTTCAGATTTAGATACACCTAAAATAGCAACTTCTGGCGCATTAACAATCGGCGTAAATGCCGTACCGCCGATACCGCCAAGGCTAGAGATAGTAAAACAGCCGCCTTGCATATCAGACGATGTAAGCTTACCGTCACGTGCTTTAACAGATACTTCCATTAGTTCACGTGATAATTCAATAATGCCTTTTTTATCAACATCTTTAAACACTGGCACTACTAAACCATTTGGCGTATCAACAGCAACACCAATGTTAATGTACTTCTTAAGAATTAAACTTTCGCCGTCGCTAGACAGTGAAGAGTTAAATGTTGGGAAGTCTGCAAGTGCTTTAGCCGCTGCTTTCATCACAAACACAAGTGGTGTGATTTTAACGCCAAGCTTTTTCTTCTCGCTAAGTGCATTTTGCTCTTTACGGAATACTTCAAGACTTGTGATATCAGCTTCGTCAAACTGTGTAACGTGTGGGATTTGTACCCAGTTACGGTGTAAGTTTTTGCCTGATAGCTTTTGAATGCGAGATAGTTTTTTCTCTTCAATTTCACCAAACTTAGCAAAATCTACTTTAGGCCATGGAATTAGACCAAGCTCGCTGCCACCAGCATTACTACCTGCTGATAATTGACCAGATTCAACTTGCTTAACCAGTGTTTTAACATAGTTCTGCACGTCTTCTTTAACCACACGGTTTTTACGACCAGTGCCTTTAACGTTAGCTAGGTTAATACCAAACTCACGCGCTAAACGGCGAACAACAGGTGATGCATGAGCATACGCGCTGTTTTCTGTGAAGCTTTCATTACTTGCTTTTGCAGGTGCTGCTTGAGCGGGAGCCGACTCAGTTTTAGCCGCCGCTGCAGGTGCTGATTTTTCAGCTGGTGCAGGTGCTGCTACTGGCGCGCTGCCTGCAACTTCAAATACAAAAATTAATGAGCCAGTCGATACTTTATCGCCAGCGGCTACTTTAATTTCTTTAACTGTACCTGCAAATGGAGCTGGTACTTCCATTGCAGCTTTGTCGCCTTCAACGTTTAAGATTGATTGATCTTCTGAAACCGTATCGCCAACTGCAACCATAATTTCAGTTACTTCAACTTCATCGCCACCAATATCAGGTACATTAACTTCTTTAGTACTTGGTGCTGCGTTTGCTGTTGAGCTAGCTGCTGGCGCTTCTACAGGAGCCGACTCTTTAGCCGGTGCTGCAGATTCACTTCCTGCTACTTCAAAAACAAACACTAACGAGCCTGTTTTAACTGTATCGCCAGCGGCTACTTTAATTTCTTTAACCGTTCCAGCAAATGGTGCTGGCACTTCCATTGCAGCCTTGTCGCCTTCAACGTTTAAGATAGATTGCTCTTCTTTAACGGTGTCGCCAACAGCAACCATGATTTCAGTTACTTCAACTTCGTCATCGCCAATATCTGGTACGGTTACTTCTTTAGTCGAAGAACCTGTAGAAGCAGCAGGTGCTGCCTCTTCAGATTTAGCTGGAGCAGCGGCTGATGCATTAGTCGAGCCAGTGCCTTCACTCTCGCCTTCAAACAAAAACACTAAAGAGCCCGTTGTAACGGTGTCGCCAACGTTTACTTTAATCTCTTTCACTGTACCCGCTTGCGAAGCAGGTATTTCCATTGATGCTTTGTCGCCTTCAACATTTAATAGTGATTGGTCCACATCTACTTTGTCGCCAACGCTTACTAATATTTCGGTTACTTCTACTTCGTCGTCACCAATATCAGGTACTTTAATTTCAATACTCATTGCAAACCTCTTATGCGTACAGTGGGTTAAGTTTGTTAGTGTCGATGTTGAACTTTTTAAGTGCTTCAACAACTACTGACTTCTCAACTTCACCGCGTTTAGCAAGTTCAGATAACGTAGCAACAACAACGTAGCCCGCGTTAACTTCAAAGTGACGACGTAGGTTTTCACGGCTATCAGAACGACCGTAACCATCTGTACCTAGCACTTTGTAGTTGCTGCTTGGAATAAATGAACGCGCTTGTTCAGCGTAGTTTTTCATGTAATCCGTTGCTGCAACAGTCACAGAGTCGTTTAATACGCTTGTGATATATGCTGTTTTTTGCTCGCTTTCAGGGTTAAGCATGTTGAAACGTTCAACATCTTGACCTTCACGCGTTAATTCGTTGAAAGACGTTACTGAGAACACGTCAGACGCAATGCCATACTCTTCGCTTAGAATCGTAGCGGCTTTACGTACTTCAGTCATAATAGTACCTGAGCTTAATAGCTGTACGTTGGCTTTTTTACCTGCGTAACTTTCAAGCTTATAAATACCTTTACGAATACCTTCTTCAGCGCCTTCTGGCATAGCTGGCTGATGGTAGTTTTCGTTCATAAGCGTTAGGTAGTAGTAAATATTTTCTTGATCATCACCGTACATACGACGAATACCGTCTTGTACAATAACAGCTACTTCAAACGCGTAAGTTGGGTCATAAGAAATACAGTTAGGAACCGTATTAGCAAGAATATGACTGTGACCATCTTCGTGTTGCAAGCCTTCACCATTTAGCGTTGTACGACCCGCCGTAGCACCTAATAAGAAACCACGTGCTTGTTGATCGCCCGCCATCCATGCCATGTCACCAACGCGTTGGAAACCAAACATAGAGTAGTAAATGTAGAATGGGATCATTGGCAAATCGTTAGTGCTGTATGAAGTTGCAGCAGCAACCCATGACGACATAGCACCTAACTCATTAATGCCTTCTTGCAGTACTTGACCTGAAGTCGCTTCTTTATAGTAAGAAACAATATCGCGATCCTGCGGCGTGTAGTTTTGACCATGCGGGTTGTAAATACCAATTTGACGGAATAAACCTTCCATACCAAATGTACGCGCTTCATCGGCAATAATTGGTACGATGTTTTTACCAATGCCCTTATCTTTTAATAAGATATTAAGTGCACGAACAAAGCCCATAGTGGTAGAGATATCACGTTTTTGCTCTTCAAGTAGCGGCTTGAATGCGTCTACTTCTGGCAATGCTAGTTTTTCACTAAAACGTGGAATACGCTTAGGTGTGTAACCTTTAAGCTCATCACGACGCGCATGTAAGTACTTGTACTCAGGTGAACCTTCTTCAAGCTCTAGGTATGGTAATTCTTTTAATTGATCTTCAGATACTAAGTCGTCAAGGCCAAGGCGTGAACGTAAATGTGCAACATGCGACATGTCCATTTTTTTCACTTGGTGCGCAATGTTTTTACCTTCAGCTGCTTCACCCATGCCGTAACCTTTTACAGTTTTAGCAAGAATTACAGTTGGACGGCCTTTAGTGTCTTCTGCTTTTTTAAATGCAGCAAATAATTTTGATGACTCATGACCACCACGCTTAAGCGCGAAAATTTCGTCATCTGTCATATCCGCAACAAGTGCAGCTGTTTCAGGGTAGCGACCAAAGAAGTTTTCACGTACGTACGCGCCATCTTTCGCTTTATATGTTTGGTAATCACCATCCACAGTCTCGTTCATTAACTGTAGTAATTTACCCGTTGTGTCTTTAGCTAGAAGAATATCCCAACCGCTGCCCCACACTAGTTTAATTACGTTCCAGCCAGCGCCTTTAAACAAGCCCTCTAGCTCTTGAATAATTTTACCGTTACCCATAACTGGGCCGTCTAAGCGCTGTAAGTTACAGTTAACTAAATAACAAAGGTTATCTAGTTTTTCACGTGCAGCAAAAGAAATAGCACCGCGTGACTCTGGCTCATCCATTTCACCGTCACCTAAAAACGCGTATACACGCTGATTTTTAGTGTCTTTTAAGCCACGACCATCTAAGTATTTTAAGAAGCGTGCTTGGTAAATTGATGAAATAGGACCTAAGCCCATTGATACCGTAGGGAACTGCCAAAACTCAGGCATTAACTTAGGGTGTGGGTACGATGGTAAGCCTTCGCCATCAACTTCTTGGCGGAAGTTATCTAGTTGTGCCGCCGATAAACGCCCTTCAACAAATGCACGTGCGTAAATACCTGGAGAAATATGACCTTGGTAATAAACTAAGTCACCACCGTCTACATCATTTGGTGCTTTAAAGAAGTGGTTAAAACACACTTCATAAAATGCAGCAGATGATTGGTAAGACGCCATATGGCCGCCTAAGTCGAGATCTTTTTTAGATGCACGTAGAACGATCATAATCGCGTTCCAACGGATAATTGAACGAATACGACGCTCAAGATTTACATCACCCGGGTAAGCAGGTTCTTGATCTACAGGAATAGTATTAACGTAGTTCGTGGTAATACCCGTTGGCATATCAACGCCGTCTAAACGGGCTTGCTCTAATACTTGCTCAAGTAAAAACTGAGCTCGTTCAACACCTTCTTCGCGCACAACTGATTCAAGAGCTTGTAACCACTCTTGTGTTTCTAGCGCGTCTACGTCAATTTTATTGACTTCAGACATATGGAGGTTTCCTTATGTTTAAAATACGAATATTGTTAATTTAATATCACAGCTACTTAATGTGTGTTCAAAGTAATTATGTACTAACTTAATTTTGTTTAGTGCGTCTTAAACTACGTTCAATTCGCGAATGTTCTTTGCCTGCTTCAAGCAATGCTTCTTCTATAAATGCTAAGTGCGCATTACTTGCTAAACGGGCTTGTTCTGGATTACCGTCAATAACGGCATCCATTAATAAACGCCTGTGTTGGGCTAATTGACTGCTAATATCTGACTTTTTTAATAGAACAGTTAAATTTTGCAGTACATTTTGCTCAAGCAGCGCTTTCATACCTCTAACTAAATGCAATAACACGACATTATGCGAAGCTTCAGCCACACTAAAGTGAAATGCATTAATTGCTTTTGCTTTTTGCTGTAAATCATCATTAACTAAGGCAATTTCATCAAAGCTTTGCTTTACTTTGCTAAAATCGTTGCTGGTCCCGCGCAGTGCTGCGTAGTAAGCAGCAATCCCTTCTAATGCATGACGAAATTCAAGTAAATCAAACTGCGACTCAGGGTGTTTACTAATCAAATCAAAAAGTGGATCAGTAAGCCCTTCTTCGAGCTGATTTTTTACAAACGTGCCGCCACCTTGGCGACGCGTAACTAAACCTTTCGCTTCTAACTTTTGAATTGCCTCTCGCAGTGACGGGCGAGACACTTCAAATTGCTTTGCTAGTTCACGCTCTGGTGGCAACTTTTCACCTGGTGCTAACGAGCCTTCAAGAATCATGTTCTCAAGTTGCTGTAAAATAACATCAGATAATTTTGCTGCTTTAATCTTTAAAGACATGAATCAACGTCCGCGTTGTATAAATACCAAGAGCCCACAAAACGGGGCTTTAAGTCGTATGATTTACCCAAAAGGTAAATTGGTCATACCAAAAATTTTCAATACGGTATCAAAAAGCCTAATAGCTGTCAATTTACAGTGTATTTATACGTTGGCAGTAGCGTAACGCATTTTGAACGAAGATTAAACAATGCGCAATTTACAAAAATTGTTATAACGTTAATAGGATGAAAACAATTGGTCTGACCAGATGAAATTAGAATATTAGCTCTATTTTATTGTGTTTAAAAATTGCAGGAAGAGATTAAAGCACCTTACATTGCATAAGGTGCTTTATTAAAAAGGTATTAACTTAAGACAGCCCACCAAATAATGTAAGTAGTGCTATAAGTACTAAGTAAAATAATACATTGCGCTTAACAAGCTTAATCATACAAGTGGCTTCGTAGGTACAGCCGTAATAACGCTTTTCAACTTGCTCTGCAGCCAGTGCAGTACATGTTACGACTTCTCGGTTTGGAGATTTAAAGTTAAGTACGTAACGTAGCCAACAGCTCGTGCCTTTATTAAAGTTACCTATTACTAAATAACCAAAGCTGGTAATACGTGCAGGTAACCAGTCGAGCCAAAACAATAGTTTATGTATAAGCTTAAAACGCTTAGCAAATATTACCTTATGATCTTCTCGTACTAAATCAGCTAAAGTACGTACTAATGCATATAAAACCGCACCTGGCGCGCCTAAAACAACAAACCAAAAAATAACCGCACAATAAAATCTAAAGTTTACCCACGCCAATGTTTGCCCAAAAGTCTCGCCACCATCTTGATCATCGGTACGCTTTTGACCTATTTGCAGTGCATATAAAGATGCTGCAGTACCATCGTCGCGCGTTAATGCATTTAAATACGATTTGTATAAAGCACGCTGCTTAGCACAACCAAAGCACACTAAAAGCACCGCGATATTAATACCCAACTGCCACAATACAAAATCTGACAAGCAATAAACTAGTGCTATAGCTATAACAGGGAGTGCAAGCCAAACTAAAAATCCCGGTGTTGAGCTAAATAAGCCCTTATCACCAAGTAATTTATTAGAGCGATTTAAATAACCATTTGCGTAATAACTTATTTGCCAATAATTAGACCGAGCACCTAGACGCTCAAGTATTAGTGCAATTATTATAGAAACCAAAATCATTGTAGTTACTCTCTTAGCTTGATTGCTCAAGCATATTTAAAAACAATTGCCAATTAAAGCTACTACCTGGGTCGGTTTTTCGCCCTGGAGCAATATCGCAGTGCCCCACAATACGTGAAGGCGTTATTTTTGGATAGCGCTGCATTATTGATTTGCTCAAAACAGCTAACGCATTATATTGCATTAAAGTATAAGGAGTGGCGTCAGTTCCTTCAAGCTCAATACCAATGCTAAAATTGTTACACGCCGCATGCCCTTCAAATTCAGATAAGCCGGCGTGCCATGCGCGCTTATTAAATGACACGTATTGTAAAACATTCCCGGTGCGCTTAATAAAGCAATGGGCAGATACACGTAAATTCTTTAAGTCACTAAAACTCGGATGAGCATTACAGTTAATGCTACCCATAAATAACTCATCAACGAAAGGTGTACCAAACTGCCCTGCTGGCAATGATATATTGTGAATCACCAATAAAGAAATATCAGCCTCATCAGGGCGCTCATCAAAATGCGAACAAGGCCGCTGCACTACCGTACTTAAAACACCACTTAAATCTATTTTCATGATACGTTTGCTATATAAATATCAAGATATACATATCGCTGATGCTAAAGGATTTATTAAAACAATGATAGTAACAAGCGAGGTGTAAAACCTCACCTACAACATACACCAAACCGTAGGTGCGAATTTACGCCCGCTTATTTAACGTAGCTTGGGTTTTTTAAAAGCGAGGTGTAAAACCTCACCTACAACATACACCAAACCGTAGATGCGAATTTACGTCCGCTCATGTAACTTGGCTTGGGTGTTTAAAAAGCGAGGTGTGAAACCTCACCTACAAATAATTTAAACCCACACGTAGGTGCGAATTTACGTCAGCTCATGTAGCGTAGCTTGGTTTTTTAAAAAGCGAGGTATAAAACCTCATCTACAACATACACCAAACCGTAGGTGCGAATTTACGTCCGCTCATGAAACGTAGCTTGGGTTTTTAAAAAGCAAGGTGTAAAACCTCACCTACAACATACACCAAACCGTAGGTGCGAATTTACTTTGCGCGCTTATAACTTGGCTTGGGTGTTTAAAAAGCGAGGTGTGAAACCTCACCTACAAATAATTTAAACCCACACGTAGGTGCGAATTTATTTCGCGCTCATGTAACGTAACTTTTTAAATTAAAAGCGAGGTGTAAAACCTCACCTACAACATACACCAAACCGTAGGTGCAAATTTACTTTGCGCGCTTATCTTTATATCGGAACAAAGCCAATCGCTTCTCTTTCATCTACAAACATAGTAAAATTTGTTTAATTTATTAACGCTTATGAGCTTTGCTATGTCTGTTTCGCACACCTTAATTAGTCAACTTGTTACTCTTGCACTCGACGAAGATTTAAATTACCAAACCGCGCAAGATGGCGATATTACCGCACAACTGATCCCACTAAACGAGCAAGCAAATGCCAAAGTAATAACGCGCGAAGACTCCGTTTTTTGCGGAAAAGACATCATCCTTGAAGTATTTAAACAAGTAGACCCGACTGTAAAAGTAGCCGTACTCGTAAATGATGGCGACGTAATTGAAGCAAACAGCACATTATTTACAGCCTCTGGTTCAGCACGTTCAATATTAACTGCCGAGCGTACTGCACTTAACTTTGTGCAAACCTTATCAGGAACAGCGACTACTACAGCGCATTATGTAAAAGAGTTAAGCGGTACCACTACACAACTACTCGACACTCGAAAAACCATACCAGGGCTTCGCGCATTACAAAAATACGCAGTAAAATGTGGCGGTGGTGCAAATCATCGTATTGGCTTATTTGATGCGTTCTTAATTAAAGAAAACCATATAGCAGCCTGTGGCACAATTGATAAAGCAGTGGCTCAAGCAAAACTGAACCATCCTAATAAATCAGTTGAAGTCGAAGTTGAATCACTTCATGAGCTAAATCAAGCTATTCACGCTGGCGCTGATATTATAATGCTTGATAACTTTAGCATTGAGCAAATTAAGCAGGCAGTTACATTAACGCATAAACGCGCCAAACTTGAGGTCTCTGGTAATATGACGTTAGAAACACTCAAAGCCTATTCTCAAGCTGGTGTTGATTTTATATCAAGTGGTGCACTTACAAAAAATTTACAATCAATCGATTTATCAATGCGTTTTGAATAAAAAACACGCTAAAAAAGGTTTAAGCATAGCTAATTCATTGACATTTTAAATAATTGAGCATTTAATAGTAAAAAAGGACTACTCTTTAATATTTTGTTAAATAAAGTACCTTTAACATTAAATACGTATGCTAAATAACAATAAACAGTGCTAGACTCGCACTGTTGTATCAACTTATTTTATAAGTTCAGCCAAAATAGTTACTTGGCAATTTAGTTTAAAAACTAAATACACTAAATTATTTTATCAAGTGTCTAGTATTCATTGCTAACGTATAATTTGATTGATACAACGTAGTAGCACACAATGAATTTATAGCTTTTGTGATCAACACTCAAAAGTTAACGTGAAATAAAGTTTTTTTAAGTAAAACTGTAAACTAAATCAGCTAAATTAAGTTAGGCAATTTTGCCGCTTATATGATTTAACCTACAAAAATCTATCCTTTAGGAGAGGAAACATGAAAACAATGACTCAAAAACAACAGGGTTTCACCCTAATTGAATTAATGATTGTAGTAGCAATCATCGGTATTCTTGCTGCAATTGCATTGCCTGCTTACTCAAACTATCAAGCTTCATCTAAATTAACAGCTGGCTTAGCAGAGATATCTGCTGGAAGAACAGGTTTTGAAGTTGCGGCAAATTCAGGCACTACCCCCACTATCGCCGAAGCGGGTTTACAAGCAAAAACAGCAAACTGCGACATAACAGTTACAGGGACAACAATTGAATGTGCGGTAATAAATGCACCCACACAAATTGGTAACGCGGCTAAAATCACTTGGACAAGAACATCTACTGGTACTTGGACATGTGCAACTACTGGTATTACTGCAGCGAATAAAGATTTAGCACCAAAAAGCTGTCCACAATCTTAATCATTTATTGATTTTTAAAAGCGCCTCAACGGGCGCTTTTTAGTGTGTAAGAATAAAAATTTATGAACCAAGTGAATATAATAAAAATATTAGTTATTAGTTTATTTTTTCTATTCACTTTGACTCCTTTAATACCAATAACCTCCTACGACTATCATAATCACCAAAGAATCATTCAAATATTTTTTTTGTTTGCTATAAGTCTATTATCAGTTCTCATTTTAATACGAAATAAAGGTGTTTCTATTGTTTCGTCATCAAATCGAAGAATCAAAGTCTTACCTCTTATTTTTATCGTTAGTGGCTGTTTGTCGTCGTTTATAAATAAAGAAACTAGCTTCAGTTTATTTTATACACTCCACATAAGCTTGCTTTTTATAACTCTGCAAAGTCTAAGTTCAATTAATAATAAAAAATCTATTTTGTTCATTATCTATGTGTTAGTAATCGCTCACACAAGCTTAATTTTAGTATGCCTACTCAATATAATTTTTACACTTTCTGAGCAACAACCTTTAAATCCATACATCATCTACTCTGGCTTTATTAACATTCGCTTTTTTAACCAAGTACAAGTGTTCATTCTTCCTTTCTTAGTGATACTTCTAAAATTTAAAAATATTCAGCGTATTGTATTTACTATTTTGTTTTTAAACTTACTGTTAATATTTATTGGCCAAGCTCGTGGCGCTTTACTCTCTTTTTTAGCTTTCTCAATTTTTGCTCTTGCTTTAAAAACAACATTAAGAAAACAAGTGTTTATTGCATTAGTCTGTTTGATATTAAGTTGTATTACTTTTTATGCTCTGGATTCATTAAATAAAGGTGGAGCCGAAATATTACGCACATCCACATCAGGTCGTGTTGATCTATGGTTAAATACTCTTTCAAGCTTATCTATAAAGCATTTATTTATAGGAAATGGTCCTGGAATATTTGAAATGTCACTTGGAAACTCTGCCCCTTTTAGCCACCCACACAATTCATTAATTGAAATTTTAAATGAGTGGGGACTAATCGCCCTTATATGTATTTTAACTGCTGTTTTTACAACCTTTAAGAAAGCTGTAACACATTTAAGAAGCCATAAAAAAGACGTCATTACTGAAAGCCTATTTTACTCATTTGCTATTGGCGTTATTTATTCACTATTTTCTGGTGTTCATGTAATGCCTGTTTCGCAAACATTATTATTCATAATGTGGGGATTGTTACTTGGAAGAATCAATAAAAGAAATGGCCCACTTATTTACATAAGTAAATGGGGAAAAGCTATTATTACTATTTTATTCATATTCGGTTGGTACTTTTATTTGCAACAGGCAATTAGCGTGTATAACAACATAGACCCTGATAGTGGCTATATTTATGGGCCTCGATTCTGGTCTGTCGGTCAGCGGGAATAAATCGTGAATAACTTTTCTATCAAGGATCATTTGTTTACGTTATGCTTCTCTTATAAAAGTCGATTTCATTAAAAGATCAAGCTGGATATTTTTATGGCAAAAAAACAAGAAGACAAGGGACTCGACATATTTCAGTGGGTCGGTGTTAGTGCTCGAGGAAAACGCCTTGAAGGTGAACTCGCCGGAAATAGTATCGCGCTAGTAAAAGCACAGCTTCGCAAGCAGGGTATTACCCCCTCAAAAGTTAAACGTAAGCCGAAACCTTTATTTGGTATTCAGAGTGTTCAAAAAATAACACCTAAAGATATCGCCTTGGTTACTCGCCAAATTGCCACTATGCTAATGGCTGGCGTACCCTTAATTCAATCTATTGAGATGATAGCTTCTGGCTCAACAAATAAAAGCGTTACCAAGCTTATCTCAGCTGTAGGCGATGATGTAAAAGCTGGTCAGCCTTTGTCATTATCACTTAGAAAATATCCACGTTATTTTGATGACTTATATTGTGATTTAGTTGAATCTGGCGAGCAGTCAGGAGCACTTGATAAAATATTTGATCGCATAGCTATTTATAAAGAAAAATCAGAAGCGCTTAAATCAAAAATAAAAAAAGCAATGTTTTACCCCATTTCGGTATTAGTTATTGCCGGCATTGTAACCTCGATATTATTAATATTTGTAGTACCACAATTTCAGGATATTTTTGCAGGGTTTGGGGCTGAACTTCCTCCATTTACATTATTCGTAATTGGTATTTCTGACTTTATGCAGGCTTATTGGTGGATGATTCTGATTGCGATAGTGGCTTTTGGCTGGACTTTTAAAGAGGCTAAATTAAGAAGCCTAAAGCTCAGGGATGCAACCGACAGAGCCATACTTAAGCTCCCTGTTATTGGCATGATTTTAAACAAAGCAGCTGTGGCACGTTACGCGCGAACACTTTCGACCACATTTGCTGCCGGTGTTCCATTAGTTGATGCACTTGATTCAGCAGCAGGTGCTTCGGGCAATGCAGTGTACCGTTATGCTATTTTAGATATTAAAGCAGAGGTCAGCTCAGGTAACCAAATGAACTGGGCAATGAGAAACTCAAAAATCTTCCCTGACATGGTAATCCAAATGGTTGCTATCGGTGAAGAATCTGGCTCGCTCGATGGTATGTTAGCTAAGGTCGCGACTATTTATGAGCAAGAAGTAGACGATGCTGTAGATGGCTTATCGAGCTTACTAGAGCCATTAATTATGGCTGTATTAGGTGTACTTGTTGGTGGTTTAATTGTTGCTATGTACCTCCCTATTTTCCAACTCGGTTCTGTTATTTAATTATTTGGTTTTTATATGCAAAGTATTGTAGAAGTAATGCAAAATGAGCTGTGGTTTTATCTCACCACCGTTGGCTTGGTTAGTTTATGTGTGGGCAGCTTTTTAAATGTAGTGATTTATCGCCTACCACTTATGATGCAAAAAGAATGGCAAAGTGAGTGCAGAATACTGTTAGAAGACGAGCTTAAAAATAGTAAAGCAATAAATAACGAGCAATTTAATTTAGTAAAGCCAAACTCAACCTGCCCAAAGTGCAAAACGGCTATTAAACCTTGGCAAAATATTCCTGTTATTAGCTGGTTATTTTTAAAAGGAAAATGTGCAAGTTGTAATAATCCTATATCAATACGCTATCCTGTAGTCGAGGCCATTACAGCAATATTAAGCTTATTTATTGCTTATACTATGGGCGCAAGTGAACAAGCTTTACTGTATATATTGATTACTTGGGCATTAGTTGCACTAACCTTTATTGATATAGACCATATGCTATTACCCGATCAACTTACATTACCACTAGTATGGCTTGCTTTAATAGCGTCAATAATGGGCTATACCGTAGCGCCGAGCGATGCAATTATGGGGGCTGTTTTTGGTTATTTGAGCCTATGGAGTGTATTTTGGCTATTTAAGTTACTAACGGGTAAAGAAGGTATGGGCTATGGCGACTTTAAATTACTCGCTGTATTTGGTGCATTACTTGGTTGGAAATCACTACTTAGCATTATATTACTTTCAAGCATTGTTGGCGCTGTTATTGGCATTGTATTACTCAGTATTCAAGGAAAAGACAAAGCGACCCCGATTCCATTTGGTCCTTACCTTGCCATTGCAGGCTGGATCACTATGCTATGGGGCACTGAATTACAAAACATTTATTTTAATTTGATTGGTTATTAAAATGAGTGAGCAAACAATTAAACTCTCTAGCAATAAAAAAAACAATTGGGTTTTGGGTTTAACAGGTGGTATTGGCTGCGGAAAAACAGCAGTTAGTGACATGTTTGAGAAACTTGATATAACCATTGTTGATGCGGATATTATTGCTCGCCAAGTAGTTGAGCCCAAGAGCTGCGGTTTAAATGCAATAATAACGCACTTTGGCAATACGTTATTACTTAGCGATGGCACGCTAAACAGAAGTGCCTTACGAGAGCGCATTTTTACTAACGATGCAGATAAACAGTGGCTAAATAACTTGCTGCATCCTCTTATTCGCAAAAAAATAGTCGCTGATTTAAATGCCGCTAATAGTGCTTACGTGGTTTTAGTTGCCCCGTTATTATTTGAAAATGGTCTCGATAAGTACTGTAACCGAACCCTACTCATTGACGTGCCTAAAAATGTCCAAGTCGAGCGCACACTTAAGCGTGATAATGTGAGCCTTGAACAAGTAAATAGTATTATTGCAACACAAATGTCTCGTGAAAATAAACGTAAAAAAGCAGATGATATTTTAAATAATGATAGGGATTTAGCGTTAGTCAAATTATCACTTCGGTCTCTACATACTCGTTATATGCAATTAGCATTAAAAAATGCGAGTTAGATAACCCGAACTCTGGATAATAAATCTATCTTAAGCTGTTACTTTCAGCGCTAACTGCGTTGAAATATCTAGCTAGAGAAAACTAAATTTAAATATTATTATGGTTCAATATGTTAGTAAATCCCTTAATCAGAGTTCAGGTTAAGTAATTTAAAACAATAAGATAATTAATAAAACAATATTTAGTTAGCAAAACTAGTCCATCTGATGAAGAGTAATATAATCTCCTTGTTTTTTCTGATAAATTGCTAATCATTAACGAATTAAGCAGGTGCGCAATGAATATTAACTCACCGTTACTAAGAAAATTTATTACCCTTGGCCGTATTGATGCAGATACCGTTAAAGTAAAACAACGAGATTTTTCCTCAACCGCCGAGCTTATTGCCAAATGTGGAAACATCGATAGCAAAGACTTAGCTGAGCAATGTATTGATTTATTTCGCGTACCTTATTTCGATTTAAAAGACTTTGAACCTGCAAGGATCCCAGCCGAACTTGTAAAAGAAAAGTTGATCCGTAAACACCATATTTTACCCTTGGTGCAAAAAGGTAGAAAAGTATACATAGCCGCGTCTGATCCGACCGATTATGGTGCGTTTGAAAACTATGAATTTAGTACCGGCTTATCCTGTGAAATAGTAGTAGTTGACTACATTGAACTTGATAAAAAAATTGACCAATTGCTTGATGCAACTGGTAGCTTAAATTTAAGCGATGACGAATTTAAAGAATTTGCTGACTTAGATAGTGAAAACAATAAAGAAGCCACCCCACAAGATGATGAAAAAGATGATGCACCTATCATTGTTTACATCAATAAAATCCTAATGGATGCCATTAAAAAAGGCGCCTCTGATTTACACTTTGAACCTTATGAGCATAAGTACCGCATCCGTTTTCGTATTGATGGTATTTTACATGAGGTAGCCAGCCCACCTAATACCTTAGCAACAAAACTTTCTGCACGAATAAAAGTAATGTCACGCCTAGATATTGCCGAAAAACGTAAACCACAAGATGGCCGTATAAAGCTAAAAATTACTGAGCGTAAAAGTATCGATTTTCGTGTAAGTACAATGCCGACCCTGTGGGGGGAAAAAATAGTAATGCGTATTCTTGATTCATCAAGCGCAATGCTAGGTATTGATGTATTAGGCTACGAGCCGGAGCAGAAAAAACTCTATATGGATGCGCTTGCCCAGCCTCAAGGGATGATTTTAGTTACAGGACCAACGGGCTCGGGTAAAACTGTATCACTTTACACTGGTTTAAATATACTTAATCAACCAGAGCGTAATATTAGTACCGCAGAAGATCCTGTCGAAATTAATCTCGAAGGTATAAACCAAGTACAAATTAATATTAAAGCCGATATGACCTTTGCAAATGCATTACGTGCATTTTTACGCCAAGATCCTGATGTCGTCATGGTAGGTGAAATACGTGACCTAGAAACAGCTGAAATATCAATAAAAGCGGCGCAAACAGGTCACTTAGTACTATCAACTCTGCATACTAATTCAGCACCTGAAACGATAACTCGGTTATTAAATATGGGCGTACCAGCGTATAACGTAGCAAGTTCAATTAGTTTGATTATAGCCCAGCGCTTGGCTCGACGTTTATGCCCTAAATGTAAAACACCGGAAATATTACCAAACGAAGAACTTACCCGCCAAGGTTTTAGCGAGCAACAAATTAGTGAAATGACCCTCTATGCACCTAAAGGATGTGATAATTGCACTGATGGTTATAAGGGTCGTGTCGGTATTTATGAAGTAATGCAAATAACACCAGAGATAGCACAAATTATAATGCGTGGCGGTAATTCATTAGAAATAGCAGAAGTATCACTTAAAGCAGGATTTAATAACTTGCGATTATCAGGTCTTCGTAAAGCGGCTGATGGAATGACCTCTCTTGCTGAAATTAATCGAGTAACAAGTTTTTAAAGGTCCATAGTAAAAGCGACAAGGTTCTGAACACTAAATTCAGAGCCTTACTTATACCTAGAGACTCATATCTAAGTAATGTAAAATGCAAAAAAAGATTGTAGAGAGTAAATTATGCCTACTATTGTAAACTGCCCAACCTGTAAAGCTAAAGTTGAGTGGTCAGAACAGAGCCCACATCGGCCTTTTTGTTCTAAACGCTGCCAACTAATTGATCTTGGTGAGTGGTCGTTTGAAAATAATAAAATTTCAGCGCCAATTACATCAGCACAAGAGTTTAGCCAAGATATGATTGAAGATATTGAAGCTATGATGGCCAAAAATGAAGATGACTTTTTTAAATAATTTATCTCCATAATGCCCTAATACCAATCCGCAATAATACTTAATCAATTTGAGGGGTTAAATCAGACGTTAACTACGTTAAAAATTTCTGATATAGAACAACTAAATAACGAAATTTTTGCCTTGTTATCGACACGATTTTCTTCCCTCAAAATAGATCACTTAATTAAGCGAATTGGTATAAAAGCAAAAACCAGCATTACGCTGGTTTTTTAGTATTTACAAAAAAGTAAAATTAACTTTTTTGTTTACGGTGCTTTTTATTCATACGCTTTTGCATTTTAGCAAATTTCTCTTTTTGCTCAGCGTTAAGTACTTGCATTACTTGGTGCTGCGTTTTTAGTTTAATTAAACCAAATTGTTCACCCTTTTCATGGCGTTCATTTAATAACTCTTTAGCTGCATTTTCATCAAATGTTGCAGCCGAAAGTAACGCATCCATTTTTGCTTTATGCGCTTCACGCATCGCTTTACGAGCTTCTTTATCGTCGCTACGTAATGCTTTCATTTGTGTTTTTTGCGCTGCAAAAATAGCTTTTAGCTTAGTTTGCTGCTCATCTGTTAGGCTTAATTTTTCAACGCCGCGCTCAGAAAGTAAAAAACGAGCTTGAGAATGACCTTGTTTATGCCCGTCAGCTTTAGCCATAACACTACCGGCACCAAGTGTTGCTGTTGCCAGGCCAAAAACAAGTACTAATTTAGAAAGTGTATTTAATTTAGTCATAATCATTACCTTAATTATTTGGTTTAACTATTGGTTCAATTTGTGTGGTTGTGACTGCTTAATCAACTAAGTTAACTATACCTAACTCAATGCAAAGTAACGCAAAGCAGTGTAAAGGTTGTGTAAAGATTCACTTTTGCACAATTTAGTGGGTAAAATAACGCCATAAGCAACTCTAAGGGTTTGTAAATGAAACTATTAATGATTGACGACGATACCGGTCTTTGTGAGCTATTAAGTGAATATTTAACTGCCCAAGGTTTTGAAATACAAAGCGTACATGACGGTGAACAAGGTCTTAAGCTCGCGCAAGTAAACGATTATGCGTTAATACTACTTGATGTGATGCTACCAACTCTAGATGGCTTTGAAGTACTCAAGCAACTTAGACAAACAAAATTAACGCCGGTAATAATGCTTACAGCAAAAGGGGAAGATTTCGATCGTATTTTCGGATTAGAACTTGGCGCAGACGACTATATCCCTAAACCATTTAACCACCGTGAGTTACTTGCGCGTGTTAAAGCGATTACACGCCGTATAGAACATATTAATAGCTTTAACATTACTACCAGTAATAAGTTACAGGTTAATGGGATCACTGTTAACTTAGCCGCTCGAGAAGCGTCTGTTAATGATCATACACTTACATTAACAGGCACCGAATACGAAATACTAGCCCTTTTAAGCAAAAATGCAGGCGAAGTAGTCAGCAAAGAACTCATAAGTGAAGAGGTACTTGGCCGTCGCTTAGCTTCCTTCGATCGCTCTATTGATATGCATGTAAGCAATATCCGTAAAAAAATAGCTGAGCATATTTCAGGCGAGCGAATCAAAACAATGCGAGGAACAGGTTATGTCTTTATCCAAGGAGAATAAAGTAGGCTCTTTGTCTTGGCTTAAACATCCTGGGCATTACTTATTCTTTAAAATATTTATATGGTTTTGGCTAACTATAATAGGCACGATTACAGCACTGGTTTTCTTAAGCAACATTACGGCAATCAACGCCGTTAGTAACGAGCCATTACACGGTCCGATGGAAAAAAACTTACTCTATACAGCCAAAAGTATAGAACGCTCTGTTGTAAAACATAAGCGGACACTGAGTGATATGTTGTCTCACCCACGCTTATCTAAACGTAAGTTATTATATTTAAGTGCTGAGCAACAAGAAGACTCATTAACAAATAAAGAAGTCCCGAATGACGTTGATTTGAGCCTACTTAATTTTACCAAGACAATGTCACCGCAAATTATTTTTACTGAAAAGTATCAAGCATTTGGCCCTATTCAAATTACAGTACCCTCGGGCAACTTTTACTTGTATGAAATAGACATAAATCATCAGCCACCTTTGTTCCTTCGCTTAAAGCTTATGCCTGGATGGATTAAAGTTTCTATCGCCATCATCGCTTCTCTAATTTTAAGCTTTTTATTTAGTCGTAACTTAATTGCCCCTATAAATAGCCTAAAAAAAGCAGCTGTTAAATTATCTGGTGGTGATTTAAGTGCTCGAGCGGGCATTTCAGTAAGCAGAAAAGATGAACTCGGTATACTCGGTCGTGATTTTAACAGCATGGCTAATCAATTAGAGCAATTAATTAGCTCGCAAAAACGCTTACTTGCAGATATATCACATGAGTTACGCTCACCTCTTACCCGCTTAAAAATGGCAACGGGCCTTGCTCAAATGCAAGCAAATGAAGCGAGTCAGTCCTATTTACTACGCATAGAAAAAGAAGCGAATCAACTAGACAAAATGATTGCTGATGTACTGCAAGTGTCTCGTTTAGAGGCGAAAAGTCAGGCACTTTCACTTCAACAACAATCATTGCAAATTATAATTGACCATGTGCTTAACGACGCACAATTTGAAGCAAAACAAAACAACAAGCAATTACAGATTATGGGAAGTGCAGACATTAGTGTTAACTGTGATGAAACACTAATTGCCAGCGCACTTGAAAATTTACTACGCAATGCGATTAAATACGCCAATAGCACTATTAGCATTACTCTAAAGCATACTGATGCCATTTATATAGAAATATGTGATGATGGACCTGGAGTCCCTAATAACCAACTTAATAAGCTCTGTGAACCATTTTTTAGACAGTCAGATGCGCGAGACCGAGTTAGCGGCGGTACGGGGTTAGGCTTGGCAATTGCCAAAAATGCAATTACTGCACATGGTGGCAACTTAGTATTATCGAATAAAGAACAAGGCGGCTTATGTGCAAATATAACGTTGCCAATAATTAAAGAGTAAACAATGTTTTATAGTAGTGAGAACGAGCTTAAAAGTAACCAACCGGCCATTAGTAACTTTTATGATAATACACTGACAAAATCTTATTTAAATACACCTTATGGACAACTTTTTTACGCTTACGCTATCCCAAAAAATCCACACATTGCGATTGTTATTAGCTCAGGTCGTATAGAGGGCTTAGAAAAATATAAAGAGTTACTATGGGAACTTTATAATAATAATTATGCGGTGTTTATAATTGATCATCAAGGCCAAGGTCGTTCTTACAGGCATTTAAAAAACAAGCACAAAGGCTACGTAAAGCGCTTTGAAGATTATGCCGCCGACCTTCATTTATTTAATAAAGAAGTTGTAGATAATTATTGGCAAGGTAAAAAGGTATTAGTCAGTCACTCAATGGGGGGGGCTATTGCATTTGATTATCTTGCACATTTTGAACACACTTTTAGTGGCGCGTTTTTATCTGCGCCAATGCTCGACATTTACACCAAAGGCACACCAAAACCTTTAGCTAAATTAGTCGCAAGTACTGCAACATTACTTGGCTTTCAATACAGCTATGCGCTCGGACAAACAGATTATACGCCTGATGAGTTTGCTATAAATACCCTGACCAGCAGCCCAATACGTTACGAACTATTTAGGAAAGCCTATAAACAAGAGCCTAAATTACAACTTGGTGGTGTGACTTATGGTTGGCTACACACTACTTTTGCATTTATTTCATCCGTGAATAAATTAACGGTTAATATTCCACTTTATATTGCCAGTGCTCAAAATGATGAAATAGTTGATAACAGTGCGCAATATAAACTGGCAAACAGGCACGAAAATACAATACTTGAGAGCTTTGCCGACGCTAAACACGAACTATTTTTTGAACGCGATGAAATACGCCAACCACTGCTTAAAAGCTTATATCAGTTTTGTGAATCTGTGACGATTTAATAGCTAATTGTGTTAAATTTTATTGTAATAGTGCAATTTAATTCGTTAAATTGCTCAAAGATTTATACAGGTTGGCATTACAAATCAATATGCTAAAAATCGCTTAATCCGAGTTTAAGTTAAGCACCGACAATGGATCGAGGTGGATCAGAATATCGACCTCAGATTCAAACTCTTTGGTTATCAATACTTCTACTTCATCAGCCACGTTATGCGCACGAATCAAACTTAAATTGTCATCAAGCTCTAAGTGCATTTGAATAAATTTTATCTTACCGCCTTGGCGAGTACGAATGCCATGTACGCCATGTACATCAGCATGCGCTTTAGCTATTTCAAATATGCTTTGCTTTTCGTCATCTGGCAGCTCTTTATCCATTAAGTGATCGGCACTATCTCTGGCTATTTCCCAGCTGTTATAAAGTAAGTAACCCGCTACGCCAATAGCAAAAACAGGATCGGCATACAATACGCCATAGTATGCTAATAAAATAGCGAGCAACACGGCGGCATTTAAAATCAAGTCGCCTTTGTAATGTACTGAATCAGCTTTTATTGCGATTGAATCGGTGTACTTAATCACTTTATTTTGTACAAATACAATAACCAAGGTACACGCAATAGCAAAAATGCTAACCCACACGCCTAATAAAGAATGACTGAGCTGTATTGGGTTAAATAATCGCTCAATACCATGAAATGCCAGTAAACAGCCTGAACCTGCAATAAAAGCGGCTTGCCCAAGCCCTGCTATAGCTTCAGCTTTGCCGTGACCAAATCGGTGGTCATCATCAGCTGGGCGCAGCGCATAACCTAAAACTAAAAAGCTCATTGCAGTAGCCGTTATATCCATTAACGAATCGGTTAGTGAGCCAAGCATTGATGCTGAACCCGATGCAAGCCACGCCCACGTTTTTGCAGTAATCATTAAACTAACCATTATCATGGTAACAATACTAGAAGTTTTAACCCAAAATTCGTAACTGCGGTTGTGCACGTTTTTATCCGTTAATAGGTGTATTCAATAAAGAGAGTATATCATTTTTTTAAAAGGTTTCGTGTATACTGAAAATCGTTAAACTACTGATTATTTAAAAGGCTTATTATGCTGGATATCGTTTTATACCAACCTGAAATTCCTCCTAACACTGGTAATATTATTCGTCTGTGCGCAAACACAGGCTATTCACTGCATTTAATTGAGCCCTTGGGTTTTGAATGGGATGATAAACGTGTAAAACGTGCAGGCCTTGATTACCATGAATTCAGCCATGTTCAACGTCACGCTTCATTTGAGGACTACCTTGAAAAATGTAAGCCTAACAAAGTATATGCATGTACTACTAAAGGTAGCCAGTTTCATCATCAAGCAAGTTACGAAGCTGGCGATTGCCTTGTATTTGGCCCAGAAACCCGTGGCCTTCCTGATGATATGATCCAAGCCCTACCAAATGAGCAACGTGTTCGTATTCCTATGCAAGCTAATAGTCGTAGTATGAACTTGTCAAACGCCGTGGCTGTATTTGTTTATGAATCTTGGCGTCAATTGGGCTTCCCTAACGCACAATAACTAATGCACTTACTAATATTGTAAGCCAAGGTATGGCTCTTAGTTTAAATGAGCTCTAAATTAAAGCCCTTGGCTACACTATCAGCTAATATATGCAGTTATCAGAAAATACAACAAACTTAAAATGTTGAACTACAAAATTACAGCCCAGGAATAAAAGCAATAACCTATCTTCGGCTGCGTATTATCTAACCTGAACTTACTTACAATAGGCCCATTATTGGCGTGCAAATTCACCTTGCTTTCACTGCAAATCCCTTGCTATAGAAAAATAAATTAAAATATCATTATTGCTCAATATATTAGTAAATCCCTTAACCGGAATTCAGGTTATCTGTATGCATCTCATTTAAACCGCCCCAAAATAAAGACTATCCTGTATCAAATTAACATTCATTTTTTACTATACAGTTCTCATAATCATAATTATTGAACTAAGCTCAATGTCATACAATTATTTAATTACATTGAAACTCTATGAAAAAAATATTTCTTTGCTCACTTATTTTATGCTCTACATCGAGTATTGCTGCTACATCAGCGACAGTTACCTTAGCATCTGATTACTTATTCAATGGTGTAAGTCAAACTCAAGAAGACCCGGCTTTACAAGCAAGTTTTGATTGGGCCGGAGACTCGGGATTGTATGCCGGAATTTGGGGCTCTAATGTCGACTTTGGTGAAGGCACTGATATAGAAGCCGATGGCTACATTGGCTATTACACAAGCTTAGCAGACTCGATTAATCTAGATATTGGTATTGCGCAATATACTTACCATGGTGAAGATTTTAGCTCCGATTATAACTACGCTGAAACTTACGCCAAATTCAATTATGGCAACACTAACCTTAACTTTTGGTACGCATGGGATTACTTTGCTACAGGGGCTGGGCATAGCATCATTATGCTGACGCACAACGTTCCGATTAATGACGTTTTTTCAATTGATATAGGCGCCGATTACTCTATGAGTTTCGACGATGACAAGTGGGAATGGGAGCCTGGTGATGATAATTATATGCATTGGCGTATAACTGCAAACTATACTTGGAATGAGTGGAATTTTACTGCTGGTTATGAAGACACAGATTTAGAAACGTACGGTGATGCAACTTTACTAGCAACCGTTTCAAGAACATTTAACTTCTAAGGGTTTATAAATGAAAACCACATTATTCTTTCTTTTACTTACTTTTTCTAATTTTATAGCTGCTGAAACAGTTTATTTAACATCCTTGGCTTGGCCTCCTTATTCAGATAAATCATTAGAACAACAAGGAGCATCAGTCGCAGTCGCAAAAGCAGCATTTAAGGCCGAAGGACATGAGCTTATCGTAGATTTTTATCCTTGGTCACGTGCCGTTAACTCTGCTTCACAAGCAAATTCTAAGTATGTCGGCTACTTTCCAGAATATATGCATGAAACATCGGATTTTGTTTTTTCTGATGCAACAGGGACTGGACCTCTGGGGCTGCTACAAAATAACGCTAAACCAATTGCCTATTCATCGGTGGGAGACCTTAAAGGTAAACGTATTGGTGTTGTACAAGACTATGTTAATACAAAAGAACTTGATGACATGATTGCCTCTGGCACAATTAAAGGAGACGCAGCTCCTTCTGATGTATTAAATATTAAAAAAGTAGCTGCGGGGCGAATTGATGCTGCAGTAATAGACGCAAACGTACTTAAGTACTTACTGGATACCGATAAATCGCTATCAGCACTAAAAAATAAGGTAGCAATGAACACAACATTATTAGAAGATAAAAAACTATACATTGCCTTTAGAAATGATACTGAAGGGCAAAAATGGCAGAAAATCTATAATCAGGGGCTTACAAAAATAGATGTAAACACCATTATGGCAAATTATCTTAAGTAATTTGGACTTTGAATAGTAAATATATCCCAAGCAACTATTTTCAACATTAACCTCGTTGAATTTAGTTGCAACGAGCCAGCTATTAACGCGTAAATTCGCTTTGCTCTCCTAAAATACCTGGACAGAAAAATAAATGAACTATCGTTCAAAACGTTATCAACAACTTTAACCAGAGTTCCGATTAAGTAAGGAGATATTTTGACTCGTTCAATTCTATTTAGGCTGGTTATTACTACATTAAGCGCTATGGTTTTTGTTTTACTTTGCTTTGGTGTTTATGATTACACCGCACAAAGCAATCAATTAAAGCTAAAGCTTGATACTGAAATCAATCTTGCAAAAGAGCGTATTGGACTGTCACTACCCAATGCGATGTGGAACTTCCAAGATGAATTAGCCAAAAAGCTAATAAATGCCGAAGTTGCATCCCAAAATATATCCAAAATAGTAGTATACGATACGAATGGAGAGGTATTCGTTGAAACAGATGGTGCAGAAACACCATCAATGACACAAACTGAGTTATTCTACGATGATGCAGGAACGCAAAATAAAGTAGGCAAAATTAATCTTTATATTGAGTTTAGTCATATTGAGGCTGTGCTACTTGAACTGGCTATTTTTTCGGTTATAGAAATATTACTACTCGTCACTATTTTAGCTGGAGTTTTAATCTATATTTTCAAAAAATTAGTTGCTCAACCATTATCTGAAGTGGCTGAAAAAATGGCAACCATTGCCAATGGCGATGGTGATTTAACACAAGAGATAATTGTTCGTCGCAACGACGAAATAGGCCAACTCGCGGCTTCATTCAACCAATTTGAACACAAAATTGCTGAGCTTATTAACGGTGTGAAACTATCAGTAGAGGATTCCTTTAACGTTGCTGGGAGTATTTCTAATGTTAGCAGCGAAGGTGTTCACTATTTAACAGAACAACAATCAGAAACAGACCAGATAGCAACTGCAATTACGCAAATGGCATCGTCTGCGGTAGAAATTGAAAATAATGCCAAATTAACGCTAAGCTCCGCCGAAACAGCAAATATAGATGCAAAAAAAGTTCATGATGCATTCCTAAGCTCTATAAATTCAATAGAGAACTTGGTGGGACAATTAGATGAAGCATCAACGGTAATTGCTAGTCTTGAAAATAGCGTGCAAGATATTGTATCTATGCTGGATGTTATTCAAGCGATAGCTGAACAAACCAATTTGCTAGCATTAAATGCCGCTATTGAAGCAGCCAGAGCTGGTGAGCAAGGCCGTGGATTTGCTGTTGTTGCTGATGAAGTACGCTCTTTAGCAAGTAGAACACAAACGAGTACAGCTGAAATTCATGAAACAATTAACAAATTACAACAAGGCTCACAATCTGCTGTTAATGTTATGGGCTTAAGTAAAAGTATGAGTCAAGAAAGCATGAGTGCTGCAAATGCAGCCAGTGAATTAATAGAAAATATATCTGAAGTAATAGAATCTATTACACATATGTCGAGTCACATCTCTAGTGCTGTATCAGAGCAGAGCACTGTTGCTGAAGATCTAAGTAAAAATATCAATGAAGTTGTCAGTGCTGGTCAAAACAGCATGGGGAAAATTGAACAAGTTCAAACATATTCAGAAGATATGAAAACACTCGCTCTTAAACTGAAAAAATCAGTAACTGTTTTTAAAACGTAAAGAAAATAAGCCTTTCAGATATTAGCTAAAAGGCTTATTTTTTATTCCGACTTTTGCTCTCGGCCTAATAGCGCCATAGCTGCATCTTTCATGTCTTTATTTTCATAAAGAACTTTATAAATTTGTTCAGTAATTGGCATTTCCACACCAGTGCGCTGCGCTAACAAATACACTTCTTTAGTATTTCTAAAGCCTTCAACAACTTGGCCAATTGACTTAATAGCAGCATCTACACTTTCGCCTTTACCCAGCGCTAAACCAAATCGACGATTACGTGATTGGTTATCTGTACAGGTTAGTATTAAATCACCAAGGCCTGCCATTCCCATAAAGGTTTCTGGCTTTGCGCCAAGAGCACAACCTAGACGAGTAAGTTCGGCAAGTCCTCTCGTTATGAGCGCTGTACGTGCATTTGCACCAAAGCCTACGCCATCCGAAATACCGGCACCAATTGCAATTACATTTTTAACCGCACCACCAAGTTGAATGCCAATAAAGTCATCATTGTTATACACTCGGAATGAGCGACCACAATGAAGTAAGTCCGCAAGCTGCTGGGCAAATTCAGGCGACGTAGAAGACACAGAAATAGCCGTAGGTGAACCCATCGCCATTTCTTTTGCAAATGTAGGACCCGAAAGTACCGCAAGTGGAATATCATCTCCCAATTCTTGCAGTGCAACTTCTTGCAACAAGCGCCCAGTATTAGGCTCAAGCCCTTTGGTAGCCCATGCTACTTTTGCGCCTTTTTGTAATGCTGGTTTGATTTGCTGAAGTGTATCGCCAAAAGCATGGCTTGGCACAACAACAAGTACAATAGCGCTGCTAGCAACGGCACGTTGTAAGTTGGCTTCAAGAGTAAGGGTGTCAGGAAAAGGGGCATCTGGTAAGTAACGTTGATTTTTCCGCTCAGCTGCAAGCGTGGCAACGTCGTCGCTATTTCTTCCCCAAAGCGTCACGTTGTGACCATTTCGGGCTAAACAAATAGCAAGGGCGGTGCCGTAAGACCCCGCCCCTAATACAGTAACAGCTGTAGTTGCTGTACTCATAAGTTATGCGTCTGCTGTAACCTGGTCAGCTGGCGCAGTACGTTGTTGCATGTACTGTGCAAATAACGCATCAAAATTTACTGGCGCAAGATTAAGCTGTGGGAATGTACCACGGTTAACAAGGTTTGATACAGCCTCACGTGCATATGGAAATAACACGTTAGGGCAAAATGCACCTAGCATATGTGCAAGTTGCACTTCTTCAACATCAGCAATAGTAAAAATACCCGCTTGTTGAATTTCACATAAAAACGCAGTTTCTTCACCAAGCGAAGCTGTTACTGTCAATGCCAAAACAACTTCAAATACACCCTCATCTAACTTGTTAGAACGTGTATCTAAATCTAACTTAACTTCTGGCGTCCATTCTTTTTGAAAAATAGCCGGAGAGTTTGGTGTTTCAAACGACACATCTTTAGTGTAAATACGCTGAATAGTAAATTGTGCGCCGGCTTCTGCAGCTGCTACGTTTTGAGTTTCTTCGTTCATTGTTATTCCTAACTTGTTCGTTATTATAATTAAATTAAGCGTTTAGCTTGGCGTCAAGTTTACCTTGCGCTTCAATAGCCATCATGTCGTCGCAGCCACCGATATGTTCATCATTAATAAAAATTTGCGGTACTGTGCTTGCACCACCTGCTTTGGCAATCATTTCATCGCGTAGCTCAGGCTGTACACCAATATCATAATTTGTGTATTCAACGCCTTTGCTGTTTAAAAGCGAAAGAGCACGCTGACAAAATGGACAATACGCCTTGGTGTATAAAACAACATTACTCATAATAAATCCTCTATCGGCCTAGCTAAACTGATTAGCGACCTGTTGTAGTTGGTAAGCTAGCAGATTGCCACGCACCCATGCCACCGGCTAATAAGTATACTCGTTCAAAACCAGCTTTACTCATAGCGGCTGCAGTACCTTGGGCAGTCATACCTGTAGTACATACAACTATAATGGGTTTAGTCTTGTACTTTTCAAGGCTTGAAAAGTCAGATTTTTTCGCATTCTCTGGGCTTAAGTGCTCAGCACCAGAAATACGCCCTGCATTAAACTCTTTTTGCGCACGTATATCGATTACTTGACCGTCATCACGGTTAATAAGTAACGTAAGCTGCTGAGGATTTATTTGACGAACAGCTGAAAACTTACTTTTTATCCAGCCACTAACAATAAGAAATACAATACCCACCCAAGCAAGGCTTAAAATTGGGTGATTGGTGATAAATTCAATATATTGATCCATTCGACTTCCACTATAAATTACATCCTAAAACGTAGTGTTTTAGATATTTTAGACTTTAGCCACGCAAGTATACCCAAACCAACTTAAAATGCGAGTTTAGACGTTGTTTAAAAGTACATAAAACGCCCCATATATACCTTATCTAAGTGTGTGTTTACGTTTTTCAGCAGAGTGAAAAAAATTAATATGCGGCTTTGCATGCTGACCCTAGTTACAAAACACGGTATGCTAAAGCCAAACAGGTGCTAACTTTTAGGAGTGACTATGACAGAACATAAAAAACCACTGGTATTAATGATTTTAGACGGTTGGGGGTATCGCGAAGATGAGCAAAGTAATGCTATTTTGGCGGCAAACACGCCAGTACTAGACAACTTATGGGCTACACGCCCTCATACATTAATTTCAGCTTCGGGCTTTGATGTTGGTCTTCCTGATGGGCAAATGGGCAACTCTGAAGTTGGCCATGTAAACTTAGGGGCTGGACGAGTAGTTTATCAAGACTTTACTCGTATCACCAAAGCCATTAATGATGGCGAATTTGATTCAACACCTGCACTTGTTGAAAATATAGATAAAGCTGTGAAAGCAGGTAAAGCCGTTCATATTATAGGCCTATTGAGCCCCGGCGGTGTGCACAGCCACGAAGATCATATCGTTGCAAGTATTGAACTTGCTGCTAAACGTGGTGCTAAAGAAGTCTATTTTCACGCGTTTTTAGATGGCCGTGACACACCACCACGTAGCGCTAAAGCGTCTATTGAACGTATTGAAGCATTATTTAGCGAGCTTAAATGCGGTCGTTTGGCTTCATTAATTGGCCGTTACTACGCCATGGACCGAGATAATCGCTGGAATCGTGTAGAGAAAGCCTATAACGTAATGACTCTTGCCGAGGGTGATTTTAATTACGATAACGGCGTAATAGCACTTGAAGCTGCATATGAGCGCGACGAAAACGACGAATTTGTAGCTGCCACTACAATTACCCCTGCAGGCGCGACACCAGCAACAATAAATGATGGCGATACTATTATATTTGCTAATTTTAGAGCAGATAGAGCCCGCGAAATTACACGTGCATTTGTTGAACCTGATTTTGATGGGTTTACTAAAAAAAGAACGCCTGAGCTTAGTGCTTTTGTAATGATGACAGAATACGCAGCCGACATTAACGCACCAGTGGCATTTGGTCCTACGCCTTTAGTTAATGTTTTAGGTGAATGGTTTGAAAAAAATGGTAAAACTCAACTACGTATTTCTGAAACCGAAAAGTACGCACACGTTACGTTTTTCTTTAGTGGCGGGCGCGAAAGTGAATTTGAAGGCGAAACACGCGAACTAATTCCTTCGCCGCAAGTAGCAACGTACGATTTACAACCAGAAATGAATTCAGAAATGTTAACCGACAAGCTGGTAGCTGCAATAAAAAGCGGTAAATACGATGCTATTATTTGCAACTACCCTAACGGCGATATGGTTGGTCATTCTGGTGTATTTGAGGCTGCTGTTAAAGCCTGTGAAGCTGTAGATAGCTGCATTGGACGTGTTATTGATGCGCTAGAAGAGTTTGGTGGTGAAGCGTTAATAACAGCTGACCATGGTAATGCTGAGCAAATGGCTGATCTCAAAACAGGCCAAGCACATACCGCCCACACTAGCGAACCGGTGCATTTTATTTATGTTGGTCGCGATGCAGAGCCAATGCAAGGTAAAGCCTTAAGTGATGTAGCCCCAACAATGCTTCACTTAATGGGTATGGAGCAACCAAGAGAAATGACTGGTACGCCTATCATGATGTTGAAATAAAATGAATAAACGTATTAACCGGTTAATTAAGTGCGGCTTAATACTTACTTCGTTAGCGGCTGCACCTGCAGTCGCTAACGAAGATCGCACTAAAAAAGATTTATCCGAAGTACAAAACGCGCTTGAACAAAATCAAGCGCAATATAATGAACAACGAAAAAAAATAGCAAAACTACAAAAAAATCTCAAAAGTCATGAGCTCAACATAGCAAAAAATGCTAAAGCGCTTAATATGGCTGAGCAATCGGTTAAAAAAAACCAACAGCAGCAAAAACTGCAACAACAAAAAGCAGAACAACTTGATCAAAAACACGCCCTATTTCAGCGCATTTTAGCCGCGCAATTAAAAAGTGCCTATATGGCTGGCGGCGATGACTACTCTAAAATGATTTTGAACCAAGAAGACACAGCAAAATTTGAGCGCACTCTCAGTTATTACAATTACTTAAATAAAGCCAGGATAGAGCAAATTGAAGACCTAAAAGCCCTTCAAGAGGAAATAGCTTCTAATCAGATAGAGCTGGCTAAAACAAAACAAAGGTTAATCGCTTTACATGACGAGCAAAAAAGGCGTCAAACTGCTTTGCTTAACGCTCAAAGTGAACGCCAAGCAAATCTTAAAAACTTACAAGCTCAGCTCACAAGTACCAAAAGCTCTATTAATTACCTTAAAGAAAACCAACAAACTTTAATTACAACCATTGAAGAGCTTGAAAAAGAGAAAACGCAAAAGATCGAATTACTCGGCCTAAATAAAAGTAAGGGTAAACTAAATTGGCCGACCAGAGGTAAGTTAGAACACACCTTTGGCCAGCGTAAGCATGGCGGTATTGATTGGAAAGGCGTGTTAATTGGTGCAAAAGAAGGCGTGAATGTTAATAGCGTGCACAATGGCCAAGTTGTATTTGCCGATTGGCTAAAAGGTTATGGCTGGGTGATCGTTGTTGATCATGGTGAAGGCTTTATGAGTTTATACGGCCATGCACAGACACTCCTCAGAGATGTTGGCGATATGGTTAGAGAAGGTGAAACTTTAGCTTTAGTTGGCCAAAGCGGCGGACAAGCAAGTTCTGGTCTATACTTTGAAATACGCCACAAAGGACGCGCAGTAAATCCTGTAAAATGGTGCAGACGTATTTAATTGAATAAACCGCTGCACCGCTCTGGAGCAGCTGATGAAAAACAAAACCCCAACGACATTCTACGAAAAAAAACAAAACACAGGTTTCATTTTAAGCCTGTGTTTACTTGTCTTTATTTTCTTTATCAATAGCGCCTCTGCCAGCTCAGTAAAACAATTGAAGAGGCAACAAATAGACGAAATTTTATTTAATATTCATGCTTATTATGTTGATGACTTAGAATTACAAAATAGCATGCATATAAAATACAACAATCATCAATTTGAACGCTTATATTCAAAGCTCGATCCTTATTCTAAATACCTCGACGAGCATGAACTCACTGCGTTATTTGACAACACAAACGGTCGTTACACAGGCCTTGGTATTGAAGTTAAAAATATTGACGAGCAAATGACTATTATCGATGTTGTTAATAACTCTCCGGCCAAAAATGCAGGGATTTTACCTAACGATATTATAATTAGTATTAATAACCATACTGTTGCAACACTTACAATTGACCAAGTAGCTGCTTTAATAAGGGACAGTAAGTTTGCAAGCATTCACTTAACAGTGCAACGTAATACAAATAAAACCCATATACCTTTTGATGTTACCCGCACCCAAATAGATTTAGAAAGTGTAACCAGTCAGCTTTTAGATACCGGCACTGGCTATTTAGCTATCAATAGCTTTTCCAATCACACACTACATGAGGTAGCAATACAAGTTGCAGCCATGCAAAATCACTATGGTTACCCACTCAAAGGACTGGTCATCGATTTACGCGACAATCCTGGTGGCACCTTAAAAAGTGCTGTGGCAGTATCAGACCTGTTTTTACAAAGCGGCACTATTGTAACCACTAAGGGGCGTTTTTTTGATGCAAATCAAGCCTTTTACGCCAAGCACGGTGATGTGTTAAAAGGTGCACCAATTGTGGTACTCATAAATGAAAACTCGGCTTCAGCAGCTGAAATTTTAGCGGCTGCTTTAAAAGATAATAATCGTGCAAAGATTGTAGGAAGCCAGTCATTCGGTAAAGGCTCTGTTCAATCTCTCATCCCATTAGGTGACGGTAATACAGCCTTAAAACTGACTACAGCAAAATACTTTACGCCTTCAGGTAAATCAATTGATGGTGTAGGAATAACGCCCGATGTGGCGATTAATCAAACAAACCTTTCACAAAACAATAAAGCCGTTATAATAAAAAACGAACAGACTAAAGGTACTCAGCAATTACTTTCAAGTAATTTGGCTGATTTACAATTAGTTAAAGCAAAACAGTTGCTCAGTATGCAATAACATTCGCTTTATTTAGAGCAACTTACTGAGCTTAATAAGATAATAAAAATTATAAATTTGAAAACTATTAACGCAAGCATTACAACGTGGCTTTTATTAGTCACTTGCTTTGTCTCTTTTGATGTTAAAGCGAAGCAAATAGCAATCGTAATTGACGATATAGGCTACCATCAAAGAGATTTAGAGTTCTTAACCTTACCAGGGCAATTGTCATATTCAATTTTGCCTCACACCCCCTATTCGCAAGCTTTTGCTTCGCTAGCGAGTCAGTCAAATAAAGAGCTATTACTTCATGTGCCCATGCAGGCGCTAAATGGGAAAAAACTAGGCCCCGGCGCGCTTACATTAAGTATGAGTAAAGAGCAGCTCCAGCAAACTCTAGGCACTGCCTTAGCTAGTCTGCCACAAGTTAAGGGCGTTAATAATCATATGGGCTCAGCACTAACACAACAAAGCCAAGCTATGAAATGGACAATGGAAGTGCTTAAAAAACGCCATTTATACTTTTTAGATAGTCGTACCACAGATTTAAGCCAAGCTCAAAATGCGGCAAACTTTTTAGGTGTTGCTAATATTAGCCGCCAAGTATTTTTAGACAACATTATCACCCCCGAGCAATTGCAGTTAAGGTTTGATGAATTAAAACAGCAAGCAACCGATCACAATTTTGCCATTGCTATCGCCCACCCTTATCCTGAAACTATTGATTTTTTACGTGAAGCGTTACCACAGTTAATAGATCAAGGCTTTGAACTTGTGCCGGTTTCGCAGCTGGTTGAGCGTAAATACATTCAGTTGGCGCAGGCTGAGGGCAAAGGGGTTAGTGCTCGATGATATGTACTTTAATAAGGAAATTATATGTATAGCAAACATGAAAAATAACTAATTTTTTTCCTTGCTGATTATTTTCTGAATCATGGTAAAGAAATACAAACAATTAAACTCCATAGCCAAAGCTTTTACTCTGAAGCTTCAATTAACAAGCTACGTAATTTTCATTTAATAAATTTTATTGTTGCTGAAGTTATAGAGATTTCACCTACCATGATTTCTGAAAGAGAAAAATTAAAAGCCCCACCCAACTATTTTCAAACTTCAAAAGTATGGTGGTTTAGTAAACCTTGGGCTGTCGCGTTAACTACATTAATTATAATTTTACCAGCCATAAAAACATATATAGATATTCTCAGTTACTTATTTAAAGTAGAACCGGTTATCAATTTTAGCACTAGGCAGGTGAAAGCTTACGGCCGTAAACAAAAAAGCCCCGCATTTTCATGCAGGGCTTTTTAAATTTTGCTGCTTGAGCTGTGTTTAGCTCATAGCGCTTTGTAACTTTTTCATCGCTGTTTTTTCAAGCTGACGAACACGTTCGGCTGATACACTGTACTTTTGTGCCAGCTCTTGAAGAGTCGCCTTATCATCAGACAACCAACGTGCGCTAACAATATCTTGCGAGCGTTCATCAAGTGTTTTAAGTGCGCTAAATAAACGCGTATGCGCCTGCTCTTTCCACTGTTGTTGTTCAACGTCGTCAGCCAGATCAGCTGCACCATCCGTTAAATATTGTACTGGAGAGTAAGTACTTGTTGGTGCGTTATCATCGTCGTCACCTGTCAAGTCGAAGCCCATGTCTTGGCCGCTCATACGCGATTCCATTTCACGAACTTCCTTTTCACTCACACCTAACTCGCTCGCAACAGTGCTAACTTCTGCTTGGTTAAACCAACCTAAACGCTTTTTATTTTTGCGAAGATTAAAAAACAATTTACGTTGTGCTTTAGTTGTCGCAACTTTAACTATGCGCCAATTTTTAAGCACAAACTCATGAATTTCTGCTTTAATCCAATGAACTGCAAACGATACTAAACGAACTCCCACTGTAGGGTCGAAACGCTTTACCGCTTTCATCAGGCCTATATTGCCCTCTTGGATTAAGTCTGCTTGTGGTAAACCATAGCCCGAGTAGCTTTTAGCAATATGTGCTACAAAGCGTAAATGCGACATAATGAGTTGCTTGGCAGCACTAAGATCGCCTTCTTCCTGAAGCCTTTTAGCAAGCTCTTGTTCTTGTTCAACCTTAAGCATAGGAATAGTGCTTACCGCTTGAAGGTAACCGTCCATGCTTGCGCTTTGTTGTCCGACTGTAAGTGCCATTGCGTATAAATCTTTACTCATTTTTCACCTCGGTGATAAACATTTGAAACCATCTTAGCACTCTTTAACCAAGAGTGCTAACCCCAATTTAAAACTTTTTTTAATCATAAATCAAGAGGTTTTTTTGCGTTATTTAAGTCTACTATAAGCGGCTGAATAAGTTATGAATTAAAGGGATGCAAGAGGTTCACCTCATCGCAGCACCTCATTTATAACTTATTACCTTGAGGAGAATAGTACACAAACATGACAGTTTTAATAAAGGAGGTACTACCCAACCCGATAGCATACGCATACCGAGCAGGGTTAGTTCACTTATATGGTACATAAGCATCGAACGACTAATAGATTCGAATTATACTTTGTCGGGTTCTATTTCTTTAATGTATCGATTTACAGAAAGATACGAACCAATAAAGCCCAAGCTTGTTGCAAGTAAAACTAACAGGCCAAACTCTTTTAATGTTAAACCAATTAACGAAAAACTTGTTTGGTAAACACCCGCTACACTACTAACAGCAGAAGATAGCCACCACATCATTAAAGCAACCGATATGAAGGCAAATAGCCCACCGATAACACCATACCAAATACCCGTCCATAAAAATGGTGCATGAATAAATGTATTAGTAGCCCCAACTAATTTCATTACTTGTATTTCTTCTTTTTTATCCATAATAGATAAACGAATAGTATTACCAATAATAAGCGTGACTGAAGTAAGTAACAGTAGCGTGATCGTTATTACACTCTCTTTTAACAAACTCAACAATGCATTTAAACGTTCTAACCATGCTATATCGAGCTTACCAAAATCAACCTCACGCTCAGCTTCCAGCTTAGTTAAAAGAGCTCTAGCTGCATTAGGCTGACGATCACGCTTAGTTGGCGTGACCAACACAACATCAGGAAGTGGGTTACTATCTAAGTACTCTAATGCTTGCCCAAACCCCGAGACACTTTTAAACTCTGTAAGTGCTTGCTGCTTTGAAATAAATGCCACGCTCTCAACTTCGGGATACAGTGCTAAACGTTTCACCAAAGTTTGTGTTTGTTGCTCGCTCATCGTCTCTTTTACAAACAAAGATATTTCGCTTGCTTCTTCAAACCCGCTACTGACTTGTTGAACATTTTTAACCACTAAATAAAGTGTTGCTGGTAGCGTTAAACTCAAACCTAGTACAGCAATTGTCATCATCGAAGCTAAAGGCGTACGCCACATTTCACCAAGGCTGTGTATTCCTTGACGAAAAATATTAATAATAAAAAAATAACCGCCAGCTAATATAGATTTTTTTTGCTTTTCGTTTTTATTTTGGCGTCCCTTAAATAGTAAGCTCATAAAACCTCCTGCGCTAAGGGGTCTTGAAGCATTCGCCCGTCTTTTAAAGTTAAGCTTCTATATCTCATACGCGCAACCAAGCCCAAATCATGAGTAGCAATAAGCACGGTTGTACCGTGTTTATTAAAATCTTCAAATAATCGTAAAATTTCCATCGAAAGTTCAGGGTCAAGGTTACCTGTAGGCTCATCGGCCAATAAAATTGGTGGCGAGTTAACTATCGCGCGAGCAATACCTACGCGCTGTTGTTCGCCGCCAGAAAGCATAGACGGGTGGCACTTCACTTTATCAATTAAGCCCACTTTATCGAGCGCCCCATGAACCCGCTTTGCAATTTGATTATGATGAGTACCCTCAATAATTAATGGCAATGCCACATTATCAAATACAGTATGGCGCTCTAATAAGCGATGATTCTGAAAAATAATACCAATGTCACGACGGGCATAGGGAATTTGACGCGAGTTAACCTTATTTAAATCAACACCGTTGATAAACACGTTACCCGCAGATGGGCGCTCCATTAAGCTAATTAACTTTAATAACGTACTTTTACCTGCACCACTGTGACCAGTTAAAAATGCAAGTTCGCCCGGCTTAATATGAAAATTAACTTTTTCAAGGGCCCGATGCCCTCCTGGGTAGGTTTTACTTACTTGCTGAAAATTTATCATTTTTTATTATGCCAACCTCATCATAAACACGAATGCAATTGGTATTCCTCGCAATTAAAAAGGGAGCAAGCTCCCTCTTAGTAAATTAAACGTCGTCCTCATCTTGGCTAAATAACGCATCAATAAAGTCATCACTCTTAAATGTACGTAAATCATCGATACTTTCGCCAACACCAATATAACGAATTGGAATATTAAACTTATCAGCCACCGCAAAAATAACACCACCTTTTGCAGTTCCATCAAGTTTAGAAAGGGTAATACCAGTTAAGCCTACACACTGATTAAACAAATTCACTTGGCTAATCGCATTTTGCCCTGTGCCTGCGTCAATCGTTAACATCACTTCATGCGGCGCATCAGGGTCAATTTTTTTCATTACACGTGCTATTTTTTCAAGCTCTTGCATTAAATTATCTTTATTTTGCAAGCGCCCAGCTGTATCGGCGATTAATACATCCACTTTACGAGCTTTCGCGGCTTGAAATGCGTCAAAAACAACTGAAGCACTATCAGCGCCAGTGTGTTGTGCAATAACAGGAATACTATTGCGCTCACCCCATACTTGAAGTTGCTCAACAGCAGCCGCTCTAAACGTATCACCAGCAGCCAACATAACCGACTTACCTTCGTTTTGAAATTGCTTAGCCAGTTTACCAATAGTCGTGGTTTTACCTACACCATTCACACCCACCATCAGTATTACGAATGGTTTTTTATCAGTTGGTATCACTAAAGGCTGCTCTGCAGTTTTAAGCATAGTGGCCATTTCTTGTTTCATTAGCTCGTAAAGTGCATCGCCATCTTTTAACTGTTTACGATTAGCCCCATCTGTTAATCGATCGATTAACTTCATGGTTGTATCAACGCCCAAATCGGCAGTTAATAGCTGGGTTTCCAGCTCTTCAAATAAATCGTCATCAATTTTTTTGCCGCTAAATATAGATGCAAATCCAGATCCAATATTAACGCGAGTTTTTAATAAGCCTTTTTTAAGGCGAGAAAAAAAACCTTCTTTTTTGGGTTTATCTTCTTTCTCCGCTTTAAGTTTTTCAGCCTCAATACTCGCTTGCTCTAAACGCTCACTTTCAACTTTTTCAGCCGCAACTCGCGCTTGTTCTAGACGATCGCTTTCAGCTTGTTCAGCTGCAACACGCGCCAGCTCTAAGCGCTCGTTTTCAGTTTTTTCAGCCGCAACACGCGCCAGCTCTAAACGCTCGCTTTCAGCTTGTTCTGCCTCAACACGCGCTTGCTCTAAACGCTCGTTTTCAGCTTTTTCAGCCTCAATACGCGCTTGCTCTAAACGATCGCTTTCAGCTTTTTCAGCCTCAA
>NZ_JJNY01000027.1:0-7554 GCF_000690035.1 Pseudoalteromonas sp. S3431 | reverse complement strand
CACCTACAACATACACCAACCCCGTAGGTGCGAATTTACTTCGCGCTCATGTAATGTGGTTTTGGAGTTTAAAAAGCGAGGTATAAAACCTCACCTACAACATACACCAAACCGTAGGTGCGAATTTACTTCGCGCTCATGTAACGTGGCTTTGGAGTTTAAAAAGCGAGGTGTAAAACCTCACCTACAATATATGCAACCCTGTAGGTGCGAATTTATTTCGCGCTCATGTAACGTAGCTTTGGTGTTTAAAAAGCGAGGTGTAAAACCTTACCTACAAAAAAACCGCACTTCAATTGAATGCGGTTTTTTAAATTGAAGATAATCGTTTTAAGCGATTATTTATGATATCCCAAGCACGTTTCTACTTCGTTTTTAGAACCTAAAATAACAGCTACTCGCTGGTGGATTGCATCAGGCTGAATATCCATAATACGCTCAGTACCGGTTGATGCAATGCCGCCAGCTTGCTCTACTAACATAGCCATTGGGTTTGCTTCGTAAAGTAGGCGTAATTTATTTGGCTTTTTAGGATCTTTGGTGTCGGTAGGGTAAGTAAACAAACCACCACGGCTAAGCACGCGATGCACATCGCCCACCATTGCGGCAATCCAGCGCATATTAAAGTTTTTAGCGCGCGGGCCTGTATCACCTGCTAGTAAATCATTGATGTAGTTTTGCATAGCTGGTTGCCAATGGCGTTGGTTAGACGTATTAATGGCAAATTCGTTTGTATCAGCAGGGATTTCGGCAAAATCTTGTGTAAGTAAAAAGCTGCCTTGTGTTTTATCAAGGGTAAACATGCGCGTGCCTTTACCTGTAGTCAGCGCAAGCATTGTTGATGGCCCGTAAAGTACGTAACCTGCAGCAACTTGCTTGTGACCTGGTTGCATAAATATGCTTTGATCAGCGGCGTCAGAGCCTTCAGGCGCTTCCATAATAGAAAATATAGTACCCACAAGTGAGTTAATATCCGTATTTGACGAGCCATCGAGTGGATCAAATGCCACTATAAATTTAGCGTCTGGGTTACCTGCTACTGTGTAGTCTTCTTCTTCAGACGCGATTGCTTTAACCGTACCTGATTCCAGTAAAATATCTTTTAACAACTGATTAGATAATACATCGAGCTTTTTTTGAGTTTCACCTTGAATATTCTCATCAAGGGTTGAGCCTAATACGCCAGAAAGCGCGCCTTGACCAACGCGAAACGAAATTTCTTTACATGCTGCTAAAATTGTTCGAATTAATGATAAAAGTTCTCTTGAACAACCATCTTCAAGTAATACTGGAGGGAGTCTACGCATTCTATTTTCCTGATAACGTGTTAAAACCAATCATAATGTGAGAGAGATTAGCTTAGAGCGCTGAAATTCGTCTTAAATAACTGTATTGTTTAAATAGCACCCTATAATGGGACCACCTAATCGTACTTAAAACACAAATAACAAAGATAAGATTATGAAAAAAATACCACTACTAAGTTACATATTCTTTACTGTGCTGTGCTCTATCATAACTCAAGCGCACGCAGCAATTAAGTCAATTGATGAATTTACTACGCAAATGAATCATTTTCCGGGCTATTATTCGTTTTTTTACGATACCCAAAACGGAAAAGTATATTTAAAAGTTGATAAGTTTGAACAACAATTTTTACTGCAGCAAAGCTTGCCTTACGGTATAGGCTCTAACGATATAGGCCTTGATAGAGGTCAGCTTGGTAATACTCACCTTGTGCAGTTTGAGCGTTTTGGCGACAAAGTAATGCTGCGGGCTGTAAATACTTACTATCGTGCCAACACAAGTAATAAGGCTGAACAGCAAAGCATTAAAGAAGCGTTTGCATCAAGTATACTTGCTGGTTTTAAAGTAGTCGCAGAAGATAAAGCCACAGCACTTATTGATTACACGCCCTATTTATTAAGTGATGTACACGGTGTAAGTCGCAAACTTGCTGCACGTAAACAAGGCAACTTTAGCCTTGATGAATCACGCAGCGCCGTTTATATAAATCGCTCAAAAGCATTTGTAAAAAACACCGAGCTTGAAGCCGTACTTACATTTAAGGGCACAAAACCAGGTGAATTTGTTCGCCAAGTAAGTGCCGACCCTTATGCGCTTACTGTTCATATGCATCATTCACTTATTCAATTACCAGATGATAACTACACGCCTCGTAAGTTTAATCCGCAATCAGGTTTTTGGAGTATAGAACATAAAGATTACGCAGCGCCGCTTGGTGAGTCTATGTATGTGCGTTATATACCGCGTCATCGTCTAACTAAAAAGGACTCAAGTTTACCAATTAGTGAACCTGTTAAACCAATTGTTTATTACCTTGATCCTGGCGTTCCAGAGCCTGTAAAAAGCGCTTTGCTTGAAGGTGGAAAGTGGTGGAACGACGCATTTACTGCTGCAGGATATAAAAATGCATTTATAGTAAAAGTACTGCCAAGTAATGCCGACCCTATGGATATTCGTTACAACGTCATTCAGTGGGTACACCGCGCAACGCGTGGTTGGTCATACGGAAGTTCTGTAATTGACCCACGTACAGGTGAAATACTTAAAGGGCACGTAACACTTGGCTCATTGCGTGTTCGCCAAGATATTTTAATAGCTGAAGCACTCGCTGCTCCTTATTTAAAAGGCAATGAAGTTGCTAAAAACTTGCAAGCAATGGCGCTTGATCGTATTCGCCAATTAAGCGCGCATGAAATTGGTCACACATTAGGTATTGCTCATAACTTTGCGGCATCGGTAGGGGATAGAGCTTCTGTAATGGATTACCCACACCCGCTACTTAGTTTTAATGAACAAGGTAAGCTTGATGTAACGCGCGGGTATGCAACAGGCATGGGCGTGTGGGATACCCAAGTAATTAAATATGGTTATAGCGATTTTACTAACCAAGATGAAAGCGCAGAACTCGCTGCTATTTTAAAGGAGAACAAAACTAAAGGCCTTGAGTTTATATCAGATAGCGACGCTCGAGCTAAAGGTGGCGCGCATCCAACCGCTCATTTATGGGATAACGGCACTAATCCTTCGCAGGAGCTTTTACGAGTACTCGACGTACGTAAAAAAGCGCTTTCGCAGTTTGGTATTAATAATATTAAAACGGGCGACTCACTATCGCAATTAGAGGAAAAACTAGTTCCGCTTTATCTGTTTCACCGTTTTCAGGTTGAGGCTGCGGTGAAGCTTATAGCCGGTGTTGATTACGAATACGAAACACGCAGTGACTCACCCGTAAAAGGTGCGCAAGTGGTTGATAAAAAAATGCAACAAGAAGCGGTAAACGCTATTTTTGCAACGCTTAAGCCAAGTAACTTATTACTTCCTGAATCGGTACTATCGCTAATTCCGCCAAAAGCGTATGGCGAGTCTAAATCGCGCGAGAGCATAGTTGGGCGCACAGGGTTAACGCTCGATGCAATGGCATTACCCGAGGTTGCAGTGCAGCACAGCTTGTCGCTTTTATTAAATGCACAGCGTTTAAATCGCCTAGCCCAGCAGCAAGCGCGTAGTAACGACTTTTATAGTTTAGATGAACTATTAAAAGCGCTTTATAGCCACGTTTTTAACGTATCGTCGCCTAATACAATGACAGGTAAAATAACTCAGCGCGTGCAATTTTTAACAGCAAAAACCATGGCTGATTTAGTAGCAAGCGATAGTGCAAGCCCTGAAGTGCAGGCGCAGTTACGTTACTACTTAGTTAAGTTGAGTGAGGACTTTAACCAAAACTCAATATTGAGCCATACCAGTACTGGCGAGAGTGCGTTTAAGCAATATTTAGCCGAACAAGTAAATCAGTTTTTAATTAAAGGGCATTGGCCAAATAATTTTAAAGTGTTACCAATACCACCTGGATCGCCAATTTAATTATAAACCTCGCTCTTGAGCGCCAATGGCATGTTTAAGAGCGCGAAGTAAATTCGCACCTACAGGGTTTTACATATTGTAGGTGAGGTTTTACACCTCGCTTTTAAACACCAAAGCCACGTTTAAGAGCGCGAAGTAAATTCGCACCTACAGGGTTTTACATATTGTAGGTGAGGTTTTACACCTCGCTCTTGAGCGCCAATGACACGTTACACGAGCGCGAAGTAAATTCGTACCTACAGGGTTTTACATATTGTAGGTGAGGTTTTATACCTCGCTTTTTAAACACCCAAGCCACGTTACATGAGCGCGAAGTAAATTCGCACCTACTGGGTTGCACATATTGTAGGTGAGGTTTTACACCTCGCTTTTTAAACACCCAAGCCACGTTACATGAGCGCGAAGTAAATTCGCACCTACTGGGTTGCACATATCGTAGGTGAGGTTTTACACCTCGCTTAATTAGCTGTGTAGTGTTTGTATTGTGCATGTTCTTTTACTTGCATAAAGTTGGTTTTTTGTTAACCTACTCGCCTTCCATTTTAGTCTTTTTGAGGTGTTTATGGCGTTTCTATCTCGTTCGATATTGGCGTTGTCCATAGCACTTTCAAGCACCAGTGTATTTGCTCAAAAGCAATGTGATGTAGAACTCAGGCATGGGTTAATCATCACCGACGATGTAATTCGAATTGTTGATAAAGGCCAAACACGTGTGCAAATTAACAACAATAACCAACTGTTTATTCGCGGTTATTGGGTTGATTTAAGTGATGACGAAAGTAAAGTGCTCGAGCAGTTTAGTAATGGTATTCGCCATACAGTCCCTGAACTAGTTAATTTAGCCACCGATGGTGTTAATTTAGGTTTAAGTGCTATTGAGCACGTGGTTGAAGGTATGTCAGATAAAGAGCCTGAGGTGCTTAAAACCCAACTGCAATATGTAGAGCGTGCGCTAATGGATAAATTTAAGCGCGGCGATGATTTCTTTTTTATAGCCCCACAATCACTTTCTCAAATAGATGATTTTTTTACTAAAGAGATCAGCCAAAAAATTCATTCCGCAGTTCATGGGTCTCTCGGTGCCATTTTAGTGTCACTAGGTGATGCGTTTAAGTCCCGAGAAGGTAATATAGAAGATCGTATTAACGATATGGGACAGCGGATGGATATCATTTCAAAAGAAATTGATAAATCATTGCAAAAAAAAGCACATCAACTTGAGCTAAAAGCTTCAGAATATTGCGAATGTTTGAACGCGCTCGATGTTACTGAGTCTCGCCTGCAGGCAATTGTACCTGGCATGGCTGACTTTGATTTAGTACAGATAAAATCGTAATTTAAATATTAACTATAAAAGCGCGAAGTAAATTCGCACCTACAGAGCTGCACATATTGTAGGTGAGGTTTATACCTCGCTTTTTAAACACCCAAGCCATGTTACATGAGCGCGAAGTAAATTCGCACCTACAGGGTTGCACATATTGTAGGTGAGGTTTTACACCTCGCTTTTTAAACACTCAAGCCACGTTACATGAGCGCGAAGTAAATTCGCACCTACAGGGTTGCATATATCGTAGGTGGGGTTTTATAATTTAATCTCATCAGCTGTTAGCAATCTATATTCACCACTTGCCAAGTTTTCATCTAATTTAATGCCTGCAATCTGCTCGCGATGTAACTCAACGACTTTGTTATCTACCGCGTAAAGCATACGCTTAACTTGATGATACTTACCTTCACTTATTGATAAACGCAGTCCGTAATTAGCAAGTCGTTCGGCAATAGCTGGGCGGGTTAAATCTTTTTCGTTATGCAGCATCACACCTGTGCGTAATTGCTCAAGCGCTTCGTCGGTTATAGGCTCTTGAGTTTCGACTAAGTAGGTTTTAAATTTATTACTTTTAGGTGACGTGATTTTATGTGACCAATCGCCATCATTGGTAATTATAACTAATCCTGTGGTATCTATATCAAGGCGGCCTGCCACGTGAAAGTCGCTCATATTTGGCTCATCAAGTAAGTCAAAAACGGTTTTGTGTAGCTCGTCACTATTAGCGCATACATAGCCAACAGGTTTATTTAGCATGTAATAGCGCTTACCTAAAAATACCAAAGGCGTACCTTGGTGCAGTACTTCATCTTGCTGGGCTAGCTGAAAATTATGTGAGGTAATTATTTCGCCATTAACGCTTACTTCTTTTCGCTTAATACTAGCGCGGGCTTGCGTGCGTGGCATTTCAGCTAAGTGGCTAATAAATTTATCTAAGCGGCAAGGGAATTTCATTTTGGTTCACATTTTTAGTCGGCTACAATGGGCGCGATTATAGCCGATAGTGAAATACCATGACAGTGCACAGCACACAAATATTAAGCCTTTACCAAGCAAAAATAGACACGGGTGAACTGTGTTTTGATGCTGCGCAGCAAAATGCGGTGGAAGCTTTAAATACGCTAGGCGAGCAACTTCAAGTTCACACATTATGGTGGCAAAAAGAGCCCTTAACAAAAGGTGTTTATTTATATGGACCAGTAGGGCGCGGTAAATCTATGCTGATGGATTTATTTTATGAAAACCTACCGATTGAGCAAAAGCAGCGGCTGCATTTTCATCATTTTATAGCACAAGTGCATGCCCAACTTTCGAAGCTACAAGGTCAAAAAAATCCACTTATTCTAATTGCAAAACAGTGGGCTAAAAACATCCGTTTACTGTGTTTTGACGAGTTTTTTGTGAGCGACATCGGCGATGCCATGATTATGGCCAGATTGTTCAATGCGTTGTTTGAACAAGGTGTTGTGCTGGTGGCCACATCGAACGCAAAGCCAGAGCAGCTTTATTACAACGGCCTACAACGAGTGCGATTTTTACCTACTATCGATTTAATTAATAACCATTGCCATATAATTAACGTGGCAGGGGAGGACGATCACCGCTTTAGATATGGTAAAAACAGCCGGCACTATTTTATTAATTTACCTAAACATGATTTTCAAAATGAGTTTTTAGTTTCTTATCCTGCTGCAACATACAGCAATACAATTAGCGTGCATGGCCGTGATTTACCTTATTTATTAAAAGCCGATAATGCCTTGATGATTGATTTTATGGCGCTATGCTCCGGCCCGCGTAGTGCTAACGATTATATGTATTTAGCAACGCAATTTGATGTGTTATATGTATCGAATGTGCCACAAATGGGTGTTAAGGCGACGGGTAAAGTTATAGTTCACGGTATAGAAGATAGTTATCAGCGCGAAAAACAAACGCTTGATGAGCACACTTTTGACGACGAAGCACGTCGCTTTATTGCCTTAGTAGATGAATTTTACGATTGCCATAAATTGCTGGTAATAAATGCGCAAACCGACATTGAACATTTGTATAAAGGTAAAAAATTGCGCTTTGAATATGCACGCACACAATCACGCATAGTCGAAATGCAAAATTGGTAACGCTTTGGTTTGATATATAGTAGGCGTAGAGCTTGCTCACGCGAGAAGCGTAGCTTCTAATTATTAAGCCATTTTAAAAACGGCGTTTTTACACGCCAGCAAGCTGTGCGTCTACAAGTGAGTTTAACCACAGCGTTAAACTTTATCTGTAGGCGAAGAGCTTGCTCACGCGAGAAGCGTAGCTTCTAATTATTAAGCAATTTTAAAAAC
>NZ_JJNY01000026.1:0-65215 GCF_000690035.1 Pseudoalteromonas sp. S3431 | reverse complement strand
GTTATAGTGCAATTTAATTCGTTAAATTGATCAAAGATTTATGCAGGTTGGTATAAGTTTGCGAAACACAAAAAAGCAGCATTTAAGTAAACTTAAGTGCTGCCAAAGGGATGTTAAATAACGTTTGCTGTACTAATTTTGTTTAAAGCTAAATAACTGGTAACCTTCAAGCTCTGGCACTTGCATTACTAATTGCTCTTCTTGTTTTGCAATATCAGCAAAGTTTCCACATAAAGAGTTAGCACGTTCTTCTAGTGCGCTTGCATGTAGCTCTACTTTTTCTTCTATTTGTGCGCCCATATTTTCCATACGTTGTTCAAAGGCATCCATATCACCGCCTGAACCAAGTAACTCAGAACCTAAAGCAACTAAAATACTGCCCATTGATTGCATTACTGCTGATTCAACCGCTGTTTCTATCTGCTGCTCAAATTGTTGTTCAAAGTTTTCGCCAAATTGATTAAAACTTTGTTGGCCCATCACAAATGTACCTTGCTGGTAAAATGTGTTTTCTACTTCGATTTTAATGTCGTCCATAAGCTCTGACATATTATCAAGACCGTCAATATTAAATGCATTGCCTACTTCTTCTAATGCTACTCCGGCAATTTTAACACCCTCAAGCGCTATATTAGCTACTTCAGGCAATTGAGTGCGTAAGCTATCAGAGTACTTGGTTAGCGCTTCGCGTTGTGAGTTATTAAGTGCTACAAATTCGCCATTTACGGTTAAGTCACCATGGGTATTAAATAGCATGGCTTTATTATTGGCAGTAAAAATTTCTAATTCGTTTGGTTTAATACGTACGTCGTTTTTAAATTCGACGTTACATTCATCGCTGCTAAATGAAATTGCAGAATCGTTGTCGTTATGAGCCATAGCTGCTGGTGTACAAATTAATGCGCTAACTAATAGTAATTTTTTCATGTGTATTCTCTGCTTTTTTGTTGATGACTATTAACTAATAACAAGTTTAATGCCATTATTTTTTTATTATAATAAACAGTAAGTTAATTTGTTCGAGGCCTTTTTAATAGGTTGGGTTAAGTTAAAAATAAACTATTTTTTAGTCAAATTAACTAAGTTCTACAAATCTATAAGCAATATTTATCGATACGATAAAAAACTCTCACTTTCCACAATTGAAATTTAACGCTATTTATTCACATTACTGACATGAAGACTATTTACGATAGTCACGTGGCTTTATTTTGATGCTAATTTGCAGCGCATTTTGGTGTTAAACATTTTTAATTTACCGGCTATTGCGATAATAAAATCCTTGGCTGGTCTCAAACACTTTATGGAGTGGGTTGTGGGTAAGACATTTAGTTACGATGCGCTAGATGACGATTTTGTTGAAGACGAGTACGAAATGCTCGGCCGTAATCAACACGATAAGAACAAGCAAAAGGTTAAAAAGAAGTTGGAAGACTACCTTGAGCAAAAACGCTTGCGTAAAAATCTAGGCGAAGACGATTTAAGCGATTACACCGACTAAATCACGCTAGTATAAATACAATACCAATTAATATTGAGAGTTTAAATGTGCAGTTAGTCGATATGTTTAAGTTTTAATAGTATTGGCAATAAAGAGGCCTCGCGCCTCTTTATTACTTTTAAAGCGTGCTTTTAGCCTGCGCTAATGCTTTTTGGATTGTAAGTTCTAACTTTTCGGGTTTAGTAAAAGGTGCATAGCGTTTAATTGGCATGCCATCTGCGGCAATTAAAAACTTAGTAAAATTCCACTTTATTTTGCGTGTTAAAAAAACAGGCAAGGCTGATTTTAAATAACGAAAGACGGGATGTGCATGCTCACCGTTTACATCTACTTTGGCCGCCATTAAAAAACTCACGCCAAAATTGATTAAACATCCTTGCTCTATTTGTGTTGCGCCGCCGGGTTCTTGTTGACCAAACTGGTTGCACGGAAACCCCAAAATTACTAAACCTTGGCTGGCATACTTATTATGTAAAGCTTGCAGCGACTCGTATTGGTAGGTAAATCCACATTTACTTGCTGTATTAACAATAAGCACAACTTTATCTTCAAAATCATTAAAGTTAATAGGTTGACCCTGCAAGCTTGTTGCGCTTAATTGATGAAATTCGTGCATTTTGGCGTCTTTTTATTGTTGTTACCGGTATTTTAACCTGAGTACAGTATTTCATAAAGTATAAAGAGCACTCTAATTTAAAATTAGAAATAGCCCCATACCGGCAAGCGTTGTGTAATAAATATTATGTGTTTTATAGGCAACAATAATGGCGACTATCGCTGCGCTTAAATAAGGGTTTTGCCAGTTTAAGTTAATGCCATCTTCATTTAAAAATACGATAGGCACCCAAATTGCTGTAAGCACCGCAGGTGCGCTAAAGCTTAAAAATTGCTGCATTTTAGGACCTACTTTAAACGGTAAAGCGCGGTGTAAAAATAAATAACGCGTAAAAAATGTAATGCACGCCATAAGTAAAATAGTTGTCATCATAGCGTTGCTTCCTTTTTAGCGGTTAGTCTTGCTGTAGCGTAACCTGCGCTCATTGCCAGCAGCGCTGAGCAAACAAGCCATAACTCAAATCCGGTACTTTTTAAAAGCGTTGCGCTAACGCCTGCTACAATTACCGTAACAAGTGAGGCCAAATTTTTGATTCCCGGAATAACCAACGCGATAAACGTGGCAGCAATCGCAAAGTCGAGCCCTAAATTAGTTAAGTCGGGCAGCATTGTGCCCGCTACAATGCCAATTAATGTCCAAATATTCCATGCAATATAAAAGCTAAAGCCAGCGCTCAATGCGTATATTAAGCGTGTTTTTGTTCTATATGCTTTTCGATGATGAGAAAACGCAAACAGCTCGTCGGTTAAAACAAAGCTCACCGGTAAGCGCCAACGCATAGGTTGATCAATGACCTTATGACGCACAGCTAAACCGTATAAAAAGTGCCGAGAGCTAATAATAAATGTTGTGAATAAAATTGTGAGCAATGGTGTGTTGCCCGCCATAAGTTCAATCGCAACAAGCTGTGCAGAGCCTGCAAATACTAATAACGACATTGCTTGGGTTTCAACGGCGCTAAAACCATTTTGAATCGCTAAAGAGCCGCATAAAATACCCCAAGGAACAACGGCTAAACACAGTGGTAGCATATCTAAAAAGCCTTTTAAAATAGCTTTTTTAACTGGTTGCATGATATTTACTCTCACGGCTTGTAGAATGGCTCATAAGGATACCTTAATATTATGATGTTAAAGTAGTTAACAAATTAAATAATACTGTTTTTTTAAGGATAGGCACAATGACGACGTTAAAAGTGTGGGATGGGTTTATTAGATGCTTTCATTGGTTTTTGGTTGTAAGTATTGCAGTGCTTTATTTTAGTATTGAAGAGGGCATGATTGAGCTTCACTTTGTTGCAGGTTTTTTTACTTTAGCACTTATAGTAACACGTTTAATATGGGGTGTTATTGGTAGTAAAACCGCGAGATTAAGTGGGTTACTGCACTCTCCTAGTGCTATTTTAAAGGCACTCAAAACACCAAGCGAATCGTTAGGTCATTCAGCACCCGGTAGCTGTATGGTGATAGTGTTTTTTATATTAATCATAACGCAACTTGTAAGTGGCTTAATGAGCAGTGATGGTATTTTAACTGACGGGCCGCTTGCTCAATATGTGTCTAGCGATACGATTGATTTTGCCAATTGGCTACATGAGCTGAATTTTGACATTTTACTTTATGCTATTGGCTTGCATGTATTAGCTATTATTGTTTATAGAATAAAAGGAAAGCCGCTAGTTAAGGCGATGATCACAGGCTCAAAAGAGTTAAAAGCGGATGACTCTGAGGCTAAAGTAACAAAAGCGTCTTGGCCTGCGTGGTTAATATTTATATCTTTATTGGTGTTGCTGGTATTTACGTGGGCGAAAGAGCCTTTAACTTATTTATTTAGTTAAAAACACATTAAACCAACCTTAAAGGGTTGGGTTTTTATTTTGGTTACATTCTTTTGTTTGATTGTTGTGTGATTGAAAATTATAATCATCAAGTTGTTAGCTTATTAAGGTGAGGATAAATTTTTTTGCACGATTTATTAGTGCGTATAACTTGCCCTAGATGTATTTTTTGTGTATCCATATAGGTATGGGTAATAGTTTGTGACTCTTAAGGTGTTGCTGTGTTTATGCATACGTCGTTGGCCTGTGGAAAGTGGTCGACTATAGGTTGTTTAAATCATCATACCCAATTATTTATTGGTGATGTGGTGAGTGTAACCTTTTATGACTTGCAAGGAGAGCTAGTCAGTTTATCGTTTGATTATAAAATCACCTCGTTAGAGCAAGGTGAACCCCATGCATGGCCGCGTTTAGTTGCCGAGCACATTAATGTGCATATACCATTAATAAGCGCAGGGCGAATGACTGAACAAGGGCTCGTTGTTGCTTATCGACAAAACGAAATTTTTGCATTGCAAAGTAGTGGTATTTGTAAAGCCCAAGTTGATTTTCATTGCATCGCGAAATGTGATGATTATGTAGTTAAAGAATGTGACGCATATGAATTTATTTATCCACAAAGTAGCGATTCTTACAATGCAGGTACAAAAGTACTACAACCTAAAACGGGAAAAATTTATCAATGTAGGCCTTGGCCATTCAATGAATTTTGCCGAGTTAATGATGAGAATAAAGTTATGTTTGAACCCGGCATTGGACAAAGCTGGGCTATGGCATGGATACAAGTATCAGATTAATAAATATAAAGAACCTTCTTCCCATAGGTAGAACGATTTTAGTAATGAAACGTATTACCTTCTAAGCCCTCTCAACTATTGAGTGGGCTTTTTTATTTTTATGGTAAACTGCGATTATTGTTATTTTTCAAATTGGTCTTTTCTGTGCCTCATCCTGATCACTCTCTAAATTTATTGTCTAACGTCCCTATCGCTAAAAAGCAAGCTCATATACTCAATGCGCATAATAAAACACGTGTCGATAACTATTATTGGATGCGTGATGATGAACGTCAAAATGAACACGTACTAGCGCATTTGCATGCTGAGAATACCTATTGTGATAAACAGTTAGCACCTATAAAACCATTACAAAATACACTATTTGAAGAGCTTAAAGCGCGTATTGTAAAAGACGATAACTCGGTACCCGTTAAAGACGGAAAGTATTGGTATCACTCAGAAGTGCGTGGCGATGATGAATATTCACGCCATTACCGTAGTACCAGCATAGAGGCTGATAATAAAGAGCTTTTACTAGATATAAATGTGCTAGCGGCAGGGTTCGAATTTTTTGAATTAGGTGAAGTCGCTCTTAGCCCGTGTGAACAACTTATGGCTTATTCTGAAGATACTGAAGGCCGACGTATATATTTAGTGCGTTTTAAAAACCTTGAAACAGGTGAGATGCTACCTGATGTACTTGAAAACACAGAAGGGCAAGTTGTTTGGGCTAATGACAATAAAACCGTTTTTTATGTTAAAAAAGATTTAAAAACATTATTAGGCTATCAAGTGTTTCGGCATGAGCTTGGTACCGAGCAAAGCCAAGACGTAATGGTTTACGAAGAGCAAGATAGTAGCTTTTTTATGGGGCTTGGTAAAAGCCGCGACGAAAGCTTAATTATTATTGATTTAGCATCGACAGAGACCAACGATACATGGGTGCTTGATGCTAATAAGCCCACTGGCGAATTTGAAGCATTAATGCCGCGTGAAGATGGCCACGAGTTTGACGTAGATAAGCTAGGTGACACATTTTATATTGTGACTAACTGGCAAGCTAAAAACTTTAGATTAATGACGGCAACAAACGAAACGATTGCTGATAAAACACAATGGTTTGAGCATACAGCTCACAGAGAAAATGTCCTGCTTGAAGGTGTTGAGTTATTTAATGACTTTTTGGTATTGAGTGAACGCGAGCAAGGGCAATCTCGATTTGTAGTTGTTAATAGGCAAGGAAATTGTATGGCACTTGAGTTTGCCGATCCTTGTTACTATGCCGCTATAGCAATGAACCCAGAGCCAGACACTCGTACTGCGCGTATTTATTACTCAAGCTTAACAACACCGGGTTCTTTATATGATGTAGATTTAACAACAGGCGAAAAAACACTACTTAAACAGCAAAAAGTACTCGGTAGTTTTAATGCCGATGACTATCAGTCGGAGCGATTAATGGTAACTGCTCGCGACGGAATCAAAGTCCCCGTATCTGTTGTTTATCGAAAAGACAGCTTTAAAAAGAATGCCTCAAATCCGTTATTTCAATACGGCTATGGCGCCTATGGCTATACGATTGATCCTAGTTTTTCTAGTTCGTCACTGAGCTTGCTCGATCGTGGTTTTGTTTATGTAATAGCGCATGTTCGAGGCTCTGAAATGCTAGGCCGCGAGTGGTACGAGCAAGGTAAAAAAGAGCATAAACAAAATAGTTTTAGTGACTTTATTGATGTGACAAAAGCGCTTGTCGCACAAGGCTATTGTGATAGCAATAAGGTGTTTGCCTCAGGCGGCAGTGCAGGTGGTTTATTAATGGGAGCGGTTGTAAACCAAGCACCAGAGTTATATTGTGGTGTTGGCTGTCATGTACCATTTTTAGACGTATTAACCACGATGCTTGATGAGAGTATTCCGCTCACAACAAATGAATACGATGAATGGGGTAATCCAAACGATCAACAGTTTTATGATGTAATTGAAGCTTACTCGCCGTATGACAATATTCGCGCACAAAACTATCCGAACATACTCGTTACTACCGGTCTTCATGACTCGCAAGTGCAGTATTGGGAACCTATGAAATGGGTTGCAAAAATGCGTGAACTTAAAACAGATAGTAATATTTTAGTCTTTAAAACAGATATGGATGCAGGGCACGGTGGTGCATCAGGTCGTTTTAAAAGCTTAGAAGAAAAAGCCCTCGAAATGGCCTTTTTTATTGCTCTGTTAAATTAACTGCAAAATTGGAAAATTGTATTATTCTATATATAAGTTGATATCTGTAAGGCAATTTATGTTTGGAGCACATGGCGAATTCCAGATTTTCTCGCAGCCACCTCATATGTATTTAAAATTGAAGGGGAGCTTTAATAATGAAGGTATAACATCATTAACTAATGGTGTTATTCAAGAATTGAGCACTCACCCTGAAAATACGATTAAGTTTGTGATTGTTAACTTAAAAGAGTTTGAGCTGTTAACTCTGGATAGTCTTGATTCGCTAGAGGCCTATTTTGCGGGTGTAAAAGAACGTGGCTATCAACGAGTTGACTATATAAACATTAATATCATAGCTAAAAACATGTTTGAAAAAGTATGGAAAAATAGCGATGTAGAAGTTAATTTTTATAAAGATACTGAAAGCTATTTATTAGAGCGTCCAAATGACAGTTATATAAAACAGAACTGGTAATTAATATGAGTATTATAAACCGCTACTGAAGAGGGCTTATAATACTCTCTAAACAGCCTTTATAGCGCCTTGAAAGGTTTAAGCACATATCGTTTTTTAGCCTTACTTTATAATCGCCACTGTCAGTAGGCATCAGTTCACAAATAGCTTGTTTTCTTACCAGCGTTGAGCGATGAATACGAATAAACCCTTCAGGCTCTAGCTGCTGCTCAATATTTTTCATGGTTTCGCGGTGTAACACCGGTGTACTACCTTGGGTAAAATGCAGCTCTACATAATTGCCTGCACCATTTATCCAAATAATATCATTGATATCAATTAATCTTACTTTACCTACATCTTTAACTACTATATGTGATGATGATTTTTTTTGTTGGTTCTTTTCTCGGTATTGACGCTCTGTTTCATTTGCAATCGGGCAAAGATGTATAAGCTTCTCAAAGCATTTATCAATACGTGGTGCAGTTGAATCTAATATTAAAAAATCAACCGCGCCCACTTCAAAAGCAAAACTCGCAAAATGGCCCGACTCAGCAATAATGACTAACTTAAGCTTTTTAGCAAGTTCAGTTAAATGCACTATTTGCATAGGATCAGCCAGATTGGTTAGTTCGTAAAATAATACGTTGTATTGATCTGTATCTATCTGATCTAATCTGTTTTTTTGTGTTAGGGATTGAGATTCAAAGTGTCTATGTTCTTGCACTCTACTTGTTAAAAATGTTGCAAATTTAGTATTGCTAACAAATGTTAATGCATGAAAAGAAGCAGCCATTATTTTATATCCTCGTTGTACAGATTAATAAAGACCGTACTTAATGGAAAAAAATGTTACGAAAACATAATGTTTTTATAAAGTCATCGTGATTTTCTCACTTATCCCGCCAAACTTGCAGCTTGTACCAATATAGATGCCTTGTAAGAAAAGCGTATAGAGTCTCAATGCTAATCCTCTTAGTGTTGTCCGCGAGGTAACTATTTAGTTACAAAAATAACAATTCAAGAAAAAATAATTCAGGGGAATTACATGGTATTAACTAACAATGGTAGTGGGCGATTATTTAAAAAATCGTCGCTAACAGTAGCGCTAAGCAGCGTATTACTTGCGGGATTTTCATTTCAAGGTATTGCAGCCGAAGAGGATGAAATAAAAAAAATAGAACGAGTTCAAGTAACAGGTTCTCGTATTCGTTCAGCTGAGGCTATGTCCTCTGCGCCAATTCAGGTTGTAGATAGTGCAGCAATTGATGCATCTGGTTCTCTTAATATTCAAAATCTATTATTAGATAACCCTGCATTCGGTTCACCAGCTATTAGCCGTACTAATTCAAACTTCAACACAGCAAGTGCTGGTGTTGCAACGGTTGATTTGCGTAATTTAGGATCAGAAAGAACATTAGTACTTGTTAATGGTCGCCGTTATGTATCGGGTTTACCTGGTAGCTCAGCAGTAGATTTAAACACTATTCCTAGCCAGTTTATTGAGCGAGTTGAAATTATGACTGGTGGCGCATCATCAGTATATGGTTCAGATGCAGTCGCAGGTGTGGTTAACTTTGTTTTAAAAGATGACTTTGAAGGTATCGAATTTGAAGGCCAATTTGGCGAATCAAAAGAAGGAGATGACCAGTCTCGACAATTTTCTTTTACATCTGGTTTAACCAGCAATGATGGCAAAGGCCATGCAATGTTCCACTTAGGTTATTCTGATCAGGGTGCTGTTTATTCTCGTGATCGTGACCGTTCTGCCGTGGACCAATTTTCACAAATCTTTTTTGAAGATGATCCAGCCGCTAATCCAAATGCTATTTTTGATGCCGTACGTCCTTTCTTCTCATCATTCCCACCTCAAGGTCGATTTGATGCAGGGGATACTCGTTTTACATTTGATCAAAATAATAATCTACAAGACTCGTTTAGCACTAATGGTGGCGATGGTGTTGCTGCAAATGGCTTTAACCGAAGTGGTGTTCGTACAATCGCGATTCCAACAGAGCGTTACTTATTTGCATCAAATGGTAGTTATGAACTAAATGATAAACACAGTTTTTTCTATGAAGGGACATATGCATCTAGCACAACTCGCTCAGAGTTAGAACCATTCCCATTTGCATCTGATGATATTTACGCTAATGGCCGTGTTCCTATTGAATTTGAAGTTAATGGAGAGTTATTGCGCAATGCCTTCGTACCTGATGATATTTATAATGCAGCAACAGATACAGATGGTGACGGTAGCCGAGATATTTTCTTTGCAAAGCGTTTGAGCGACATTGGTAACCGTGGAGCACGTGCAGAGCGTGATACGTTCCGTATTGCATTAGGTTTTCAAGGTGAAATCAATGATAATTGGTTTTACGACACTTATTATGTATATGGTAAAACAAAAGAGTCACAAGTATCAGGTGGTTTGGTTAACGTACAAAGTTTCCGTCAAGGTTTAGAGGCTGTTAACGATCGCTTTGATTTAGATGGCGATGGCATAACTAACGAAGCAATCTGTATTGATGAAACAGCTCGCGGCTTCAGCTGTGCGCCGGTTAATATTTTTGGCTTTAATTCACTATCGCAAGATGCTATTGATTTTGTACGCGCTCCTAGTTCACTTTCTACTTCTGTAGAACAAGAAATTATTGGTGGTAACATCTCTGGTGACTTATTTGAGTTACCAGCAGGTACAGTGGGGATTGCTGCCGGTTTTGAATATCGTGAAGAGTTTTCTCGTAGTGAATTTGATGCATTACAACAATCTGGCCTTAATGCGGGTAATGCAATTCCAGCAACAGAAGGTTCATTTGATGTAACTGAATATTATGTTGAAACAAATATTCCAGTACTTGATTCAGTCACGATGAATGCAGCAGTGCGTTTATCTGATTACTCTACAGTAGGTAATACTGAGAGTTGGAATGTAGGTTTAGATTGGGAAGTGACAGATAGCTTACGTTTACGTGCAACTCGAGCTCGCTCAACCCGTGCACCTAATATTGATGAATTATTTTCTCCACCTTCACAAACATTTCCAAGCGGCTTAAACGATCCTTGTTTAGGAATTACAAGTAGTGGTGGTGGTGCATCAGGCGATTCATGTCGTGCAGATGTTGGTGTTGCCAGCAATATTGCTACCAATGGTGCGTTTACGCTTAACCAATCTGATTTACAAGGTATCAGTGGTTTTAACCGTGGCAATACCGATCTTAAAGAAGAAGTGGGTGACTCAGTGACAGTGGGGGTTGTTTTTACACCTGAAAACTTAATATCGGGTTTAGATATCACACTTGACTACTTTGATATAGAAATTGATGATGCAATAGTTTCTACCCCTCGCCAGTTTATCCTTGAGCAATGTTATGGTGGTGGTGATGATAGTTTCTGTAATTTCATTACACGTCGCGGTGCTCCATCGGGTAATAACAGTGCAGGTTCGCTAGAATTTATCGACAGTGGTGTGTCGAACAGCGGTGGTTTAGGGACTGAAGGTGTCGACTTAACGTTAACTTACGCTACTGATATAGGGCCTGGTGCATTCAAAACTCGCCTAGCATATACCTATTTAATTGATGGTTACAGTATTCCATTACCAGGTGCAGATAAAGATGTATTCGCTGGTGAAGTTGGCGCATCTGAACATAAAGCAAACTGGAACTTTGGCTATAAAGTTAATGACTTCGACTTTAATTGGAGTATGACATTTACTGGAAGCGCAGATTTTGACGATCAATTCTTAAGTGGCTTGAATATTCCGGCTGGCTCAGTTGGTGTTGGCTCTGTAACATACCATGATGTGCAAGCAAGCTATCATATCAGTGATTCAATGGAGTTATATGCAGGGGCTAATAACTTATTTGATAAAGAGCCACCGCGTATCGTTTCTGGTATTAGTGGTTCTGATACGGGTACTGAAACTGATGCGGGTACGTATGATCCAATCGGTCAAACTATATACATTGGTTTTAGAAGTAAGTTTTAATCAACAATAGCAGTATTAGCTTCTAGTATTGTTATTCACAATAAAAAGCCTCGGTTGTCACTGAGGCTTTTTTATTACCCGCTTAAGTCAAAAAAAACGCCACTGGTAACAGGTGCGTTGTTTAGATTGAATAAGGGGTTAATATAATAATCGAAACGTTTGATTATTCGACGATTTATCCCTAATTAAGCCCTCTATGAGGGCTTTTATCTTTTTTAGATTAAAATTAATCTAAGTACGCTTTTAACATCCAAACCAGTTTTTCTTGCTCTGAGATGTAATCACTCATTAGTGAGGCTGTGCCTTCATCGTCTGCATCACCTGCTTGGTTTAAAATATCGCGCTGCATGTGAATTAACGTACTGTAACCAGCGAGTAGGTTCTCTACGGCTGTAACACCATCACTAATACCTTTAGCTTCTTTAATTTTACTTACTTCGAGGTAATCAGAAAATGCATGTAATGGAGCGCCATCTAACGTCAAAATACGTTCGGCAACTTCATCTACTTTTAAAAGTAATAAGTTATAAATTTCTTCAAATTTAACGTGTAGCTCAAAAAAGTTACGGCCTTTAATATTCCAGTGAAAACCACGCGCATTCATGTATTGAATTTGGTAGCTGCTTAATAGCGTATTGAGTGATTTTACGATGTCATCACTTTTTGCACTGTTTAGACCTATTGCGTTTACCTGTGACATAACTTGCTCCTTGAATAACCGTTGATTTGTGAACTTGTGATAAGTATTACTAATTTCGATAAATTAGTAAAATCGTTTAAATTTATCTGGTTAATCGTTTTAACCTATCAACTGTTCTTGGTATCTGTATTCACTTTAGACTATTAATAGAAGTGGGACTGATTAATAAAAATACTACCCCTCAAAAATAAATAAAACTTAAAAGTATATAAATCATGATCTGAAACAAACTTTATTCAAGGTAATAACTTAGCTATTTTTTTATTGATGTAGGTCAAAAATCATCCATCCTAACGGCGCATAATAATGTTGTCGAAATAATTAGGAGAGATAACATGCATGCAAAAACAGCGAAACAAAATAAAGCAGAGTTAATCGTGGTAGGAATTGCAGTCATCGCATTTGTACTTGGGCTAGTAGCGCACTTAGCAGGTGCAAGCTTTGCTAATTCAGACTTTTTTGGTTACATAGCAGCGCCCATTCCGCTGATACTGGCAGTGGTATTTTTAATTAGTTATAAAATAGCAGCCAATGCTGAGGATTAATCTTTCTCGCTTAAGCATTTTAAAATGTAGTCGACCACTTCGCGTGAGTAAATCATACTGGTATGGCTTAAATGGAACACTTTATGTTCAGCCATACCTTTGAGCTTAGTTTCATCAAGTAATACAGTGCCATCTGATTTACTGCCTTTAACTATAAGGGGCATTAAACCAATGGGTAAGTCACCTGCAATACTAAAAAGCTTCGCTTTAAACGGCCAGTTACCATTTTGTGTAAGCAAAAATTCAACGCTATTTTTTAAAAAAGACTCAAACCCTTTTTGCTTCATTTTTTGCGCTATATGGCTACCTTGATGAGGAGTGCCTAAAGTAACTACTTTTGTAATGTGTTGGCTTGCAACTGAATTAGCTTCTAGGTATGCGCGAGCGACTAATCCGCCCATTGAGTGGCATACGAGTGCAGAAGGTTCACCTGCAATAAATTCATCAATTTGAGCAAAAATAGCATCGCGGTTTGGATCAAGCGTATTATAAGTAAGGTTTAATACCTTAACACCAGATTCTTCCAAGCGAGAGCACAGTGGGCGCATAACAAAGCCAGACATATACAAGCCATGTAAAACAATAACGTGTTTAACTTTCATACGCCCTCAAAATGTTAGTAGTTACATTAACTGCTGTGGTTTTATTTCAATGTTGGTTGTATCGGTGTTTACCCACACTTCACCATCTTGAATGGTAATGGCGAGCTTGATACCACGATCAACCAAAGCAGCAAGTGCTTGTGTTGCTGCATAATCAAGGCTAAAAATACTTAGATTTTTAAATTCATACAATTTAGGTTGGTGTTTTTGCCACCAAATTGCTTGATTGTTTTCACCATAAGTATATAGCACCACTTTTTTAGATTTATTACAGGCTTTTTTAAGGCGTTTTTCATCTGGTAAGCCAAGTTCAATCCATAGTTCTATCTCTTCACTATAGCTTACATGCCAAAGTTCAGGCTCATCATCTGCACTTAACCCTTTGGTAAATTCTAAACCATCACAGCTATTGAGTGCAAAAGCGAGTAAGCGAATCATTAACCGTTGGTCGGTTTCTGACGGATGTTGTGCCAAGGTTAAACTAAAATCTTGGTAAACGTGGCGGTCCATATCGCTAAGCGATAATTGCACTTTCATAATGGTGGATTTAAGAGCCATAACAACTAATCTGAAAAAATTTGCGCCAGTATAGCGCAATTACGACTGGCACTTGTAAAAATAGTACATATACCTAAATCACTTAAAATTTGCCACTATTTATATGGTGCGTTATGGTTTTAGTTTATTTATATGCGGTGAGTAAAGCCCAAACTAAACCAGTAATACTCTCTTAAGTACTGTATAAACGAAACAACATAAAACCCGGATTTCACTACCTGTGCTTCTATGTCGCACTTACTAAAAGCGATTTTATGTGTGTTTTGCAGCATTAAGTTGAATGTTCCGTAACTTTCTCATACTCTACTTTTATTCACCGTAAGAAATAAAGCAATAAGTGGTTAAATACTAACGAGCCAAGAGTTTGTTGAGTACTTAAAGCTTAATGAAATAACAGCTTGTTGATAGGCTGGACAGGGTAAACTGGTAAGCTTTAAACTCGCTGGCCTATAGCTTTCTAAGCTTAAAAATATAGAAACCTAGATAGAAAAAAGGATTTTACTTCATCATGCCAGCACCAGCATTCCACTGTATTTATGGAGCCGCAAATCCAATGCTACGTTTGATAAAAGGTCATATTGCCGCCATTTGTGCGATTGAGCTAGATGACTTTGGCTACAGGCCCTTTTCCAACCAAAGCGGTTTACAGAAAGCCTGGGGCTTATTTGCCGTTAGCGACTCAATCTGCAACGGCCAAGATAATGAATTCTATAGTCTATTGGCTGAAATGAATCAGGAATTAATTGCATAATATGGCATTTTCTAAAGATATAAATGAATTAGTCACAGAAGATACATCTGGATTACTTAATAAACATGAATCGTGGGAAAGAGTAACACTTCAAGATGTAGTGGAAGTAGTCAATGGCTATGCATTTTCATCAAGTGGTTTTAACACAGGGAAAGGCTTACCTCTTATTAGGATTAGAGATATCGTTTCAGGTAAAACCGATACAACGTATGAAGGTGTTTACTCTAAAGACTACATTGTTAATAATGGCGATTTGCTAGTAGGTATGGATGGTGATTTCCACTCCGGATTTTGGCGAAGCGGCATTGCACTGTTAAATCAACGAGTTTGCAAATTGACTGCAAATAAAAATTTTTATAATCAAAAGTTTTTAGCATACTTATTGCATGGTTATTTAGATGCAATAAATCAAAATACATCTGCTGTGACCGTAAAGCATCTTTCATCAAAAACGATTCAAAGCATCCCATTACCCCTACCAACAAGAAAAGAACAGGATAGATTGGTAGAAAAGCTCGAAGAGCTATTGTCCGAGTTTGACAACGGGATAGAAGAACTCAAAGCCGCACAAACCAAACTTACCCAATACCGCCAATCGCTATTAAAAAGTGCGGTTGAAGGTTCATTGACTCAGCAATGGCGTTCCGAAAATAGCGATAGGGTGCAAGAAACTGGCGAGCAATTGTTATCACGCATTTTAAAACAGCGCCGCGAACAGTGGCAGCAACAAAAGCTTACCGAGTTTGCCGAAAAAGGCAAAACGCCCCCTAAAAACGGGCAAGATAAATACCCCGAACCCGTACAGCCCGACACTACCAACTTACCCAAATTGCCTGAAGGCTGGGTGTGGGCTAGCTTATCTCAAATCGGTTGGCTCGATCGAGGAAAGTCAAAGCATAGACCTAGGAATGCAGAGCATTTGTATGGTGGTGCTTATCCATTTGTTCAAACAGGTGAGATTCGAAGTGCAGACCAATACGTAAGGCATACCGAGAAAGCATATAGTGAAGAAGGGCTCAAGCAGAGTAAACTCTGGCCAAAAGGTACAATGTGTATAACTATTGCTGCGAATATAGGTGAAACAGCTATTTTAGACATTGATGCTTGCTTTCCTGACAGCATTGTTGGGTTTTCGACAATTGTTGAAGGTATGCCAATCGAGTATGTTGAATATGTATTTAGAGTCCTAAAGCATAAGCTTGATGATGAAGCGCCTGCGACAGCACAAAAAAACATAAACTTAGAAATTTTATCTAAGGAAGCTATTCCCTTACCACCAGTTATAGAGCAATTAGCTATTGTTAAGAGTCTGAATACTGAATTAGAAAATGTTGAGCTTCAAAAAGCAGCAACAGCACTTGGTTTAAAGCAATCTGAAGCTCAGCGTAAAAACATATTAAAGTCGGCTTTTTCTGGCCAGCTTGTACCGCAGAATTCTAATGATGAACCCGCTTCAATATTGCTCAAAAAAATCAAACAAGAGCGTGAAGCCTTGGCAAAAAGGCCCAAAACTAAACAAATTAAGACAAAATCAGCCATGAAAAAAATAACAGTCGAAGAACTTGCCAAGTGGGTGGATAATTACAAAGGCAACAGCTTTACGTTTGAAGAATTACAAACAGCATTTCAAGGTGACTATGATCAGTTAAAAGACTGTATATTTGAGATGTTAAGTGCAAAGAAACCATTATTTAAACAAGTATTTGATCAGAAATTGAATACCATAATGTTTATCAAGGAAGAAAAATGAAACTTATCCGATTAAATATCATTGATGCTGATACCTGTGGCGGTTTATTGAATGGCGTGATAATCAATTTTCGTAATGGTCTAGTTGAAACCGATATTTTTTCACCTTTATGCTTAATTGGACCTAATGGCACCGGTAAATCACAAGTTTTACAAATTATTGCCGAAATATTTCAGGCCGTTTTTCGAAAATATTTGCCAAATGAAGAACAAGGCACACCAAATAATCAAATTCAGTTTGAGCTAGAGTACTCGTTAGTATCTGGGGGGGAAGTAAGGAAGGTCAAGCTTTATCGCCGAAAAATGGCGAGCAAAAAAATGGATATTGCCATTGAAAAATTTGTAGATGACGATTGGACTTTGGTGACTGACCTAAGTGAAGTTAAAACCCTATTACCATCGAAGGTAATAGGTTATACGTCTGGTGATAATGAAACGCTAAGCATTCCCTTTTTTGTCAGTCGCGCAGGTTATGCTAAACAGGTCAGCCAAAATGCCTTAGATAAAGATAAATTAGCCTTGCCTATTTTAGACTCACGAATGCTGCTAATTGATTACAGTACTAATCTAGAAGTGTTAATTGCAAACTTATTGCTAAACCCCGAAAATGTACGTGAACATTTGATACATGAACCGAACCTTAAAAAACTGCGATCATTTCGCTGTGTTGTGCAGCTAAAATATGGCTCGTCTGCAAAGAGCAAAGTTCAACTGACAAAAGAGCTTCAACAGTATATTGAGTATTTAAAACGTTCAGCGACTAGCTTTGATTACGATGCTAAAAACTTAACCTACACTTTTGATTTTCTCGTTCAAGGTGCGACCTATCAAGCCTTTGAATACTATTGGCAGTCCGGTGCTTTAGAGCTATATTCTTGCTTCCATAAGCTCGCAATGCTTAATGACCTAATTATCCCAAAACAAGATCGAGAAGCCTTCAAAAAAGGGGTTGAGCAACGACGGTTTGCATCGCGATTACCAGAGCCTATGGAGCGGCAGAAAGTATTTCGTTTTGAGCGTGTCGAGTTTATTTCACAAAAAAGCGAAGCGCCTGTTGATTATGTATCGCTATCAGATGGAGAGCATCAATTAACCCAATTGTTAGGCACTATTTGCATGGCATCATTTCCTAACGTGTTATTTTTACTTGATGAACCAGAAAGCCACTTTAACCCAAAATGGCGAGTAGAATTTATTTCCAAAATCATGAACTTGCCAACAACGAGTAAAGCGCAATGTGAAAATGAGGGGCGACGCTCAGAAAAATCACGAGCTGCAATGCAAGATTGTTTAATAACAACTCACTCACCATTTGTTCCATCTGATATGGACCGGAATAATGTTCTTATTTTTAGTAAAAACGAAAAAGGCAAAATTGAATCGAGACCGCCAAGAATCCAGACTTATGGTAGTAAGTTTGATGCTATTCTTGCGGAATGTTTTGATATTTCACCACAAATATCAGGATTACCAAGAGATCAGATTAAAAAGTTAATGACTGAAGGCACGAAAAAGCAAATTGAAGATGCCATAGCCAACTTAGGTGAATCAACGGAGCGAATGAAGTTAGCAGCAAAATTAGCATATATTTCAAGCGAGGATAATGAATGCTAGTTAACTATCCCATTAGCGCTGCACAAGATAATAATTGGGTGCATGAATGTATATACGAAACAATTTCCTTTATTTTTAACAGTTTAAATCAGGCGACTGCAATGCCTGAATGGCCTGATATTTTACCGCAAAGACATCGGGAGAGATTAAAATCTCGCACCAGAGTAAAAGCTCTTTTAGAAAGAGTGAAAAATATATCAGCACAATTAACAGCGGAACAACGTGAGAAGACACTATTATTAATTAATAATCAGAATGATATAGCAGGGCTTTTGGTTGGAACAACCGCCTCATTAGTGATTGAGCCTGAAATTAAACCACTTACTGATTGCCTGAAATTAGTTTTCCTTGAAGGTTTTAGATTACTAACAGAAACAGGTTCTAGAGATGCCCATTACAAGGCTATTTACGATTCGTTAACTGTAAAAACTTGTCCATTTTGTGGTTATGAAACTTTTGAAGCCCCAGGGCAAAAAAGAGAAGATGAAGATCATTATTTGCTGAAGGATAAATACATAACTTCAGCAGCTAATTTATTCAACCTAGTCCCTATGGGTGGCAAATGCAATAAGAGCTATAAACTCCAACAGGATTTGCTTTTCAAAGATAACATAAGAAGAAAAGCGCTAAACCCCTATGGAACTATTAAAGCGGAAATTAGCTTAATTAATACAAAACCAATTACACTGCTAGATGAAAAACCGGACTGGAATATTTCTATTTCTCCAGATATTGAAGAAACAAGAACGTGGAATGAAGTCTTCTCAATTGAAGAGCGTCTCAAAGAGACTGTACTTTCTCCGAACTTTGAAGCTGTATTGAGCGATATCGGTGATTTTTTACGGCACCTAGATTTAGAACGCAAGAGTTCTAATGATCAAGTGTTAGCCGGACTAGTGAAATTTGAATATTATAAAAAAAGAAATCCTGAGCAAGGGCTTGGTTACCTTAAAGATAAGGTGGCTGGGATGTTACGATTTCATTTTGAATCTGGTAATCCGCTAGTTGTTGCTTTAGTCAGAAATACTCTACCACAAATAGAGGCTGCTTGATGTCAAAACTCACTGTTGAGCCTGAACTGTTTTCAGATATCCAAATCTTAATCACCCAAGCTAAACAACAAGCTGCGGTTGCGGTTAATGCATCATTAACCATGTTATATTGGCAAATTGGCCAACGTATTCACCAAGCGGTGTTAAAGGGTGAGCGCGCTGAGTACGGTAAACAGGTTATTGCTAACTTATCGGCCCAACTTACCAGTGAGCTAGGCAAAGGCTGGGGCAAGCGTAATTTGCAATATATGGTGCAATTTTACGAAATATTCCCTGAGCAACAGATTGTGCACGCACTGCGTGCAAAATTGAGCTGGACGCATTTTAAACAAATAATTCATTTAAAAGACCCTTTACAACGTGAATTTTACGCGCAAATGTGTGCGGTAGAAGGTTGGAGCGCGCGTACCTTAGATGATCGTATTAATAGTATGTTATTTGAACGTACGGCCTTGTCTAAAAAGCCTGAAGAGCTAATAAAAATGGAGTTAAAAAAATTAGCTACGCAACACCCTGTTTCTGAGGCGCTGCTACTTAAAGACCCATACGTGTTAGATTTTTTAGGACTGAATGACCATTACCTCGAAAAAGATTTAGAAGATGCCATTTTGCGCGAGCTTGAACAGTTTTTACTTGAGCTAGGGGCTGGTTTTTCGTTTATTGCTCGGCAAAAACGTATTCAGCTTGATGGTGATGATTTTTATATCGATTTATTGTTTTATAACCGTCAACTAAAGCGTTTAGTGGCTATTGATTTAAAGCTAGGGAAATTTAAACCCCACTATAAAGGCCAAATGGAGTTGTATTTACGCTGGCTAGATAAATATGAACGCCAAGTGGGTGAGCAAGCACCGCTTGGTATTATTTTGTGTGCGCAAAAAAACCAAGAGCAAATCGAATTACTGGAAATGGATGACGCGGGTATTCACGTAGCTGAATACTTAGCAGTGTTACCGAAACGGGAAATATTGCATCAACGCTTACAAGATGCGATTAATTCTGCCAAAAGTCGGTATAATCCCGCTCTTTTAGGCAGCAGTGATCCTGAATGCAGTCAATCAGGCTTGGATAGTAAAAAATGAATGCACCCGCATTAGTACAAAAAGTTTGGAATTATTGTCATACATTACGAGATGATGGTGTTGGCTACGGTGATTATTTAGAACAGTTAACCTACCTGCTATTTTTAAAAATGGCACATGAGTATGCGTTGCCGCCTTATTCTCGCGATACTAAAGTGCCCGTTGAATTTAATTGGGGAACTTTACAAGGCTTAACGGGTGAAAAGCTAGAAGAGCAATACCGTAAAGTTTTAAAAAATTTGGCCAATGAAGACGGCATGATTGGCGCTATTTTTTATAAATCAGAAAATAAAATCCCCGATCCTGCAAAGCTAGCTCGTATTGTTAAGATGATTAATGATGAGAATTGGATCAGCTTAGATTCAGATGCAAAAGGTGACTTATACGAAGGCTTATTGCAAAAGAATGCTGAAGATACTAAAAGTGGTGCTGGCCAATACTTTACGCCTCGAGCATTAATAGATGCAATGCTGGCTTGTGTTCAACCAGAGCCGAAAAAAACCATTGCAGATCCTGCATGCGGTACGGGTGGCTTTTTCTTAACCGCAAGTGATTGGATCACATTCGGTGATGAACAATGGATAGAAAAAGGCATGAGCCATTGGAATCCATCCAAGCATGATGAGAACACCATTGCAAAATCAAAATTGAATAAAGACCAAGTTCAATTTTTACGTGATAAGACTTTCAGTGGTAATGAAATCGTCCCCTCTACTCGTCGCATGTGTTTAATGAACTTATTCTTACACAACATCGGCAGCATAGATGGTGAGCCTGACGTTGAACGCGCTGATGCTTTACTTACACAGGTAAAAGACGAGGATAAAGTAGATTACGTGTTAGCTAATCCACCATTTGGTAAAAAAAGCAGCATGACTATTACTAATGCTGAAGGTGGTGAAGATAAAAATGCGTTAACCTATGTGCGACAAGATTTTTGGGCGACCACCACCAATAAACAGTTAAACTTTTTACAGCATATTGTTTCTAGCTTGAAGGATACGGGTAAAGCAGCGGTAGTTTTACCTGACAATGTTTTATTTGAAGGTGGTGCAGGAGAGCGTATTCGCCGCAAGTGGTTAAACAATTGTGATGTGCATACTATTTTAAGGCTACCAACAGGTATTTTCTACGCTAATGGTGTTAAAGCTAATGTTGTATTTTTTGACAATGCTGCCCATGATGAAAAAATTCATACCAAAGGTATTTGGTTTTATGATTTAAGAACCAATAAACATTTCACGCTAAAACAGCGTCCTATGACACTGAATGATTTAAAAGATTTCATTACTTGTTATAACCCAGAAAACCGTCATGTTCGCAAAGAAACTGAACGATTTAAATATTACAGTTATGACGAGCTAATTAACCGTGATAAAGCGAGTCTTGACGTATTTTGGCTTAAAGATGATAGTTTAGATAACCTTGATAACTTGCCTCCACCAGACGTCTTACAACAAGAGATAATAGATCACTTAGAAGCAGCATTAGTTGCTTTTAGGGATGTAGCTGCAGGGCTGCCTTCAAGTACTGAAAGTTAAACGTATAGAGCTTGGACTAGTTAATCAAAATGCAACAAAATGAATGAGCAGTGCAGCATAAACCTGAAATTACTAAACAGGGTTGTTTTAATGGGTAAGTTATTAGAAAAAATACCTTTTATTATAATACTTGGTTTTGCAGCTACATTTGCTGTAATAGGCTCTATGGATGGTGACTTTATAGGAGGTTTCAAAGGATGGTTTGGTGGTGTACTGCTTAGTCTACCTATTATGATTTTAAGCCGCGATGTTAAATGGTATCTAAAATTTCCAAGTGCAATAATTGGAGCATTGTTATATCTAAACTATATTCTTGATATGTTTAAAGGGGTTCTTTAGCTAAGGCTTTGGTTATTATAACTATTTACTGATTTTTATAGTTGGTATCTAAAGTTTATAAATCACTTTAAGCTTATCGTTTTTATTTTCTACGGGAATTCAAGGTCGGTTTTGTAGTAAACTCTTCGCATAAACGAAAAGTACAAAAGCATAGTTTTACTTTTAGTACCCACATTAGTACCCATGGCCTGAGGCCTAAAATTAAAGGTCATATAAATCAAATGAGTAGAGCAGGAATACAGTGGTTCCCTGGGCATATGAATAAAGCCCGCAATGAAATTAAAGAAATAATGCCGCAAATGGATGTGATCATTGAAGTGCTAGATGCGCGCATTCCTTATAGTAGCGAAAACCCGATGGTGGCAACCTTGCGTGAAGGTAAGCCGGTCATCAAAATTTTGAACAAAGCTGATTTAGCTGATCCTAAAATGACGCAAATTTGGAAAGACTATTTTGAGCAAGAAAACGGTGTTAAAGCGATTTCTTTTGGTCATGATAAAGCAGCTGAAGTGCATCGTATTAATGAGCTTTGTAAAAAGTTAGTGCCGCATAAAGTAGGCGCCGATAAGCAAATAAAAGCCATGATCATGGGTATTCCTAACGTGGGTAAATCTACGTTAATTAATGTATTGGCTGGGCGTATAGTTGCAAAAACAGGTAATGAGCCTGCTGTTACTAAAGCGCAACAACGCATTAAGCTTGAAGACGGTATTATGCTTTACGATACGCCAGGTATGCTTTGGCCAAAAGTAGAAAACGAAAACTCAGGTTATCGCTTAGGCGCTACAGGTGCCATTCGTGATACCGCACTTGAGTATGAAGAAGTAGCAAGTTATACCGCTGAATATTTATTACGTGCTTATCCTGAGCTTTTAAAAGCGCGCTATAAAATCGCTGAACTGCCTGAAAGTGACTGGGAGTTTGTCGAAATGGCGGGTAAAAAACGTGGCTGTATTCGTGGTGGCAATCAAATAGACACATACAAAATGTCTGAAATACTAATCAACGAATTACGCGACGGTATTATTGGCCGTATTACTATGGAAACCCCGCAAATGCGTGAGGAAGAAGAAGTAATGGTTGCTGGTTTACGCGCTGCAGCAGAAGCTAAAAAGGTAGCTAAAGAAGAAGAGAAAAAACAACGCCGAGCACGCGCACGTAAAAACCGTCGTTAATTGATTTAGTTTAATTTAACCAACTAAATTACAGACATAAAAAAAGCCCGTAAGGGCTTTTTTAGTTTCATATCTACCGTCACCGATATGAGCAATGTAGCAAGTAAAATAGTAGGGCGGTTACTTATTATCAACATCAAGGGGCGTTGCGGTTCATAACAAGTAACCATAGCTGTTAACGTGCGCCACACGTTGTTTCAGGGTCGAGAAACAAATCAATTCATTCCGTTACAAGCCAGTATGTTTGCCGTCTTGTTGATAGTGATTATCAGTTAGATTCAAGTGCCTGTCAATACCCAAATGCAAATAATTCTTATTATCTTGTTGTGCAACTTGTAAGCTGATGTAAAGCATAAAAAAATTGCGACTATTTAATTTTTCTTCATCTTGGGTGATATATGCGGTGATTAAATCGCTCTTAGTTTAAACAAGTATTAGTTTTTAAAGATTAGTAATTTCTGAGTATATATTAAAGTTTTAGCTGTTTAAGCTATGGTAGTGTGTTGTTCCAAAATAACGAAATAACTTTATGTACCTAAAGTTAGGGCGAGAAAAAAATAGTGTTTTCATTATGTTACATGCGATTCTCAACTTGAAATACAAAATAGACCTTGCGCATAAAAAAAATATATTGAATTGATTGCATTTTAAGCGGCTTGCATGGTGATGTTCGCTTTAAGTAATGTTATACTCCTGCCGAATAATTTATCGACTTTATTAAGAGTAAAATTAATGGCAGATTTATCGAAGTACAGAAACATTGGTATTTTCGCGCACGTTGATGCGGGTAAAACCACGACTACTGAGCGTATCCTAAAGCTTACTGGTCAAATCCATAAAACAGGTGAGGTTCATGATGGTGAATCTACTACTGACTTCATGGAACAAGAAGCTGAGCGCGGTATTACTATTCAGTCTGCGGCTGTAAGCTGTTTCTGGAAAGATCACCGTTTTAACGTTATCGATACTCCTGGGCACGTTGACTTCACAGTAGAAGTTTACCGTTCACTTAAAGTATTAGATGGCGGTGTTGGTGTGTTCTGTGGTTCTGGTGGTGTTGAACCACAATCAGAAACTAACTGGCGTTATGCTAATGATTCAGAAGTTGCACGTATTATCTTCGTAAATAAATTAGACCGTATGGGTGCTGATTTTTACCGTGTAACTGAGCAAGTACGTAAAGTACTTGGTGCTGTACCACTAATCATGACTTTACCAATTGGTATTGAAGATGAATTTGTTGGTGTTGTAGATGTTTTAACTAAAAAAGCATACGTTTGGGATGACACTGGTCTTCCTGAAAACTACGAAATTACAGACGTTCCTGCAGACATGGTAGAAAAAACTGACGAGTATTATGAAATGCTTGTTGAAACTGCCCTTGAGCAAGACGATGAACTACTTGAAGCTTACATGGAAGGTGAAGCACCTTCTGTAGAAGACATCAAGCGTTGTATCCGTAAAGGTACACGTGAGCTTGCTTTCTTCCCTACATACTGTGGTTCTGCGTTTAAGAACAAAGGTATGCAGCTTATTCTTGATGCTGTTGTTGATTACCTACCATCTCCTACAGAAGTTGATCCTCAACCTCTTATGGATGAAGAAGGTAACGAAAATGGCGAATTTGCAATCGTTTCTGCAGATGAACCTTTCAAAGCGTTAGCATTCAAAATAATGGATGACCGTTTTGGTGCATTAACATTCGTACGTATTTACTCAGGTAAACTAAATAAGGGTGACACTATCCTTAACTCGTTTACTGGTAAAACTGAGCGTGTTGGCCGTATGGTTGAGATGCAAGCAGATGACCGTAACGAATTAACTAGCGCACAAGCTGGTGACATCATTGCTATCGTAGGCATGAAAAACGTGCAAACTGGTCACACTTTATGTGATCCTAAGCACCCAGTAACACTTGAGCCAATGGTATTCCCAACTCCAGTAATCTCGATTGCTGTACAGCCTAAAGATAAAGGCGGTAATGAGAAAATGGGTGTTGCTATCGGTAAAATGGTTGCAGAAGATCCATCTTTCCAAGTTGAGACTGATGAAGATTCAGGCGAGACTATTCTTAAAGGCATGGGTGAGCTTCACTTAGATATCAAAGTAGATATCCTTAAGCGTACTTACGGCGTAGACCTTATTGTTGGTCAACCACAAGTTGCTTACCGTGAAACTATCACTCGTGAAATCGAAGATAGCTACACGCATAAGAAACAATCTGGTGGTTCTGGTCAGTTTGGTAAAATCGACTACCGCATCAAGCCAGGCGAAGTTGCTTCAGGCTTCACGTTTAAATCATCAGTTGTTGGTGGTAACGTACCTAAAGAATTCTGGCCTGCAGTTGAGAAAGGCTTTAAGTCAATGATGGGCGAAGGTGTTCTAGCTGGCTTCCCAGTACTTGACGTTGAAGTTGAACTTTTCGACGGTGGCTTCCATGCCGTGGATTCATCTGCAATCGCGTTCGAAATCGCTGCTAAAGGCGCTTTCCGTCAATCTATCCCTAAAGCGGGCGCACAACTTCTTGAGCCAATCATGAAAGTTGACGTGTTCACTCCAGAAGATCACGTTGGTGATGTTATCGGTGACCTTAACCGTCGTCGTGGCATGATGAAAGACCAAGAAGCTGGTTTAACAGGCATCCGTATTAAAGCAGATGTACCGTTATCAGAAATGTTCGGTTACATCGGTACACTACGTACAATGACATCGGGTCGTGGTCAGTTCTCTATGGAGTTCTCACACTACGCTGCATGTCCAGCTAACGTAGCTGAAACTGTAATAGCTGCAGAAAAAGAGAAAAAAGCTGCTAAGTAATTAGCTCTTTAACTCTTTAAAAAAACCCGCACATGTTGCGGGTTTTTTATTGCCTATAATTTTTGATGGGGGATCTTAGCTAACCTGAACTCTGGATAATAAATCTATCTCAAGCAGCTATTTTCAGCGCTTACTGCGTTGAATTTACTTGTAATAGGCCAACGATTGACGCGTAAATTCGCCTTGTTTTCACTGAAAATCTTTGGCTAGAGAAAATAAATTTAAATATCACTATAATTCAAAACGTTGGTAAATCTCTTAACCAGAGCTCAGGTTAACTATTTTAATACGGAAAAATATTTATTAGACAATAAAAAAGGAGCAACTTATTGCTCCTTTTTTGGTTTTTAACGGCTCTTTTATTTAGCGCTAATTAAACTTTTTTATCGCTTTAGCTTTTAGCGCTTTCATCTTTAGCTTGTGTGGCTTATTAAAGCTTTGAATGGGCATTGTAACCACATGCTCTTTTGGCAGTGTTGGAATAGTTGTTGGATATTGACCTTCTTGAGGTACAGAAATCTTTTTGAGATGAACCTTAAGCGCTTCTAAAGTAGCATCGTTATCTACTTCACTAGGGCAAATAAATATACCTAGCTCTCTAAGGAACACGCCTAGCTTAATGCTACTTGAGTAACGGACTATAGGTGCTGCGAGTATTAAGCCTAATAGTATTGGCGACAACCACCAAAAGAATACAGGGGTAAAGTAATACGCTGTGCTGCCCCATGCAATAGCGACGATAGTTGAAAATAGCGTATAACCAAACGCTTCCCTCCAAGGAACCATTCGACCTTCACGAGGCTGTGCATCCCACTTTACTTTTTTACCTAAAAATACGCATATAACAAAGTAAGCATGAAATACCATCATTAATGGTGCAACAATAATAGCAAATACGGTTTCAATGATTGAGCCTAGTATCAGCTTAATCGAACCACCAAAGCGTTTGTTTCTGTGCACTAATGTAACAATAACACCCATTAATTTAGGTAGTAGTAAAATTATGATTGTTAAGTAAAGTAGTGAATCAATCAGTTCGGTTTTGGCAATTTGCCACGTCGGAAATAATTGGTACGCGCGATTAAAGTAAACATCGCTATTAAGCGCACGTGTTACGGCATCAATCGTACTTAGTGCGAGCATTGATAGCCAAATTAGCGATGAAATATAGGCCGTTGCTCCCAGTAAAAAATGAAACTTACTCATTAACTTTAATTTTGATGAGGACAGTAAACCAAGGTGTTGGATATTCCCTTGTACCCAACGTCTGTCGCGTACAGCATAATCTAAAATGTTACTTGGAACTTCTTCATAACTCCCTTCAATGTCTGATAGTAGCAATACGTCCCAATTAGCACTGTGTAACAAAGAGGCTTCTACAAAGTCATGACTTAGTATTTCACCACCAAATGGGGCATTACCTTTAAGTGTTGGTAAACCACAACAGGTAATAAACGCCTCAACTCTAATGATTGCGTTGTGGCCCCAATAGTTTGCTTTATCGGTTTGCCAAAAAGCAGAACCAGTCGCTAGCATTGGGCTGTAAAGTACGGATGCAAACTGTAAAAAGCGGCCAAAAAAAGTATCTTGACGAACGGGGATAGGAATTGTTTGAATAAGGCCTGCTTGCGGGTTGTTTAGCATGCTTGTAGTAAGCTCTAGCATGCACTTTCCGGTCATTACGCTATCAGCATCAAGTACAATCATATGGTCGTACTGGCTGCCCCAACGTTCACAAAAATCAGTTAGGTTGCCTACCTTGCGGTGTTTATTATCTTCGCGGCGACGGTAAAAAACGTGTTTAGCTGTACTGCCTAATCGCTCACACAATGCATGCCATGCACTTAACTCGTTTTTGGCTATTTGTGGGTCTTGGGTATCGCTAAGTAAATAAAAGTCAAAGTGATCTAGTTGCCCTGTTTCTTTTAGTGATTCTAGGCTTACTTCAAAGCCTGCGATAACACGATGAGTATCTTCGTTATAGATTGGCATAACAACCGCTGTTTTTTGCTTAGCAAGTGCTTGGCTGTCGAAAGAGATTGGCTTAATACGCTTTAAAGTTAGTGGATCGATGCGCAGTAGTTGCAGTAAGAAACCAATTGTACCGCTACAAAATGCAGTAACAATCCACGCAAACGTAATTGAAAATAGGGCGAGTAATGCATATTCAAGTAAGGTCATACCGTTTGAATTTAAAATTTCAAACATAATAGATATGCCGTAACCTGATATGCCAAGAGCTGCAATAGCAAACAGCCATACACGAACTGTTTTGAAAGGCATTGACGTTCCCTTATTTTGCTTACTTGATGTCATTTGGATACCAAACATAGCTCCATACCTCACTAATTTCTTTTTCACGTAGTTTTAGCGATAAACGCATATCTACTGGTTTTCCGTCTTGTGGGGCGATTTTAAAGGCCACACGCCATCCATATGTATCAGGTAGCTTTTGTATTGTTACATCACTCACTTCACCTGTTGTTAGCTGTATATCAGCCTTTAAATCTAGCTTTTTAGAGAGCTGGTTAAGCTCTGGGCCTGAAAAGTCAACAGTAAATTGACGGTGACTTTTTGGTGGAGGATTGTCTTCACCTGGTAGTGCTGCACTGCCAATTCTAGTACGCACCACGCGTGCTTTTTCATGTTGGTTTAAATGGGCATTAAAAGTCGTCATTTTATAGCTTAGTTTTAATGAATCTCCCGCTTTGAAGGGTTTTTCAGGTACCCAATAACTTACTATATTGTCATTCGTTTCTGTGTCAGTTGGTATCTCTACTAGCTCAACTCGACCATTACCCCATTCACCTTCTGGTTCAATCCAAAGGCTAGGGCGGTCGTGGTAATGAGCTTCTGTATCAAAGTAGTTATTAAAATCACGATCGCGTTGCGCTAAACCAAAACCTTTTGGGTTCTCGTATGTAAAAGAAGTGACGCTTAGTTGCGCGGGATTGTTAAGTGGGCGCCACACCCATTTATTATCTTGCGATTGTGTTAATAAACCGTCTGAATCGTGTACTTCAGGGCGGTAGTCATCAAAAAATTTAGTACTGTTTTCACCGTGATAAAACATACTCGTTAAGGGGGCAATACCTAGTTTTTTAACGTCTTTACGTGCAAATATTTGCATATTTACTTTTACAGCCGTATTTGTGGTTGGGTCTACATCGAACCTATATGCCCCCGACACTGATGGGCTATCAAGTAGTGCAAACATAACAATATTAGTTTGATCTAGTTTTGGCTTAACTAACCAAAACTCTTTAAACATTGGGAATTCTTCGCCTGAAGCTTCTGCAGTATCAATCGCTAAACCGCGAGCAGACAATCCGTAAACTTGCTTTGGGCCAACAATACGAAAATAAGATGCACCTTGAAATACCATTACTTCATCTTTGTACTCATTGGTATTTAGTGGGTAATGTAATCGAAAGCCAGCGTGACCAAGCTGAGTATTGGCAATGCTTTTAGTAATTTCTTCTTTTAGAGGAGCAGCAGTGCCATCGTACTGATAAAAGTCAGTACTAAATGGGAGGCGGGTGCGTTTTGAATCACTATTAACAGTATTAATTGTAACGGGTGTTTTATATAAAAAACCGGGGTGGAATAGCTGTAGCTCGTAAAGACCTTCGTCTTTCCACACTGACTTGTCTTGTTTGAAGCGGATAGAGCGATAATCTTGATAATCAATATTATTGAGAGCATCGAGTTCAATGTTTTTTGGAGCTATATATTCTTCACTTGCTAGTTTTTTAGCACGCGCGCTTATAACGTCAAATAAACTACTTTGTGGAATGGCTGCTTCTGTTGTAGCTGCAAATGCTTGATTGCTGTTACCCCAAGCCGAAAATATAATAAGTAGACCCAAGAGTGGCTTTGAGCTCTTTTGCCATGTTGATAATCGATGGGTAAATTGTTTCATTTTCATTCCTTTATAAAAACACGACTTATTTTTAGGGTTGAGACTAAGTTATTTACTTAAGCAATTTTTAAACCTAAATAAATACATTAAAAATCAAAAAGCTAAGTAAGAGGCATAAAAGATCTCGACCACTTTTCGTGTAAAAAACACCCACGGCTATGTAGTTGCTTCTTACTTGGTTAGTTAGTTGAGGATGATTTATATAATAAGGCGATATTACGAGGTGTTTACTGAAGCTTGTCTGAATTACATTTGTATAAAAATAAAAAAAGCCGCGATTGCGGCTTTTTAAGGGTATCTAAATTAGTTATTTCTTTTTAAATCTACGCACGATTGATAGCGGCGCTAAAAGAAGTGTTAACCAAAATAATGAACCTGCATCGTTATCGTCATCTGAACGTAGGTTATTAACTTTAATAGCTACATTTTCAGCTTTAGATACGTTACCAGCACTATCTTGTGCTTGAACAGATAAGGTAATGCGGTTTTCAAACTCGTAATCTAACTCACCGGCTACAATAAGTTGTCCCTGGTTGTTAATCGAAACACTGCTGTTTCCTGATACAATAAATTTAACAACTGGTGACTCATCTGCATTAGGGTCACTAAAATCAAGCGTACCAATTACTGTCCCAATCGCGCTATTTTCATCAATAGCAAACGTTTGATTCGCTGTAATAACGGGTGTTTGCTCTTCTGGTGTTAGCGTAATTTCAGATTTTATATCAACAATTACAGGATCATGATCTGAGGCGCGGTATGCGCTTTGAGAATATAAACTTGATTTTTGAGCATCACTTTTAAATTCAACATTGTAATCAAGCGAAATTGGTTCATCAGCATTAATATGCCAATCTTTAGCTGATACTACTTTGCTAAGTAATGATGCACTAGCTACTGCATGGTCAAGGCTACCAGCACGGCCAGAGAAGCTATAAGAGTAAGCAAGAGTATTGCCATCAAGCTCAGCGACTACATTTTTATATCCTTTATCAGCAAACGCACGTATTGGATCTTCCATTGCGTAAGCATTCATGTCGCCAACTAGAATAGTATCTTCGTCGTCAACACCCGTTGGTTTGCTATCAAGCCAATCTGCGAATGCATTCGCACCTTGTGTACGTATTTCATTCCAACAAGCTTGGCCATCATTTTGATCTTCGTTCGCGCCGCTTGCACTACCACAACCACCTTTAGATTTTAAGTGCGCTACGGCTACAGTAAATACTTCATCAGTTGCTAAAGATTTAAAGCTTTGTGCGATAGGAGTACGATTACTAAAATCAAATGGTGCATCAGTAGTAATAGCGGCAGTACCGACTTCTTCTACCTTATTAGCACGATAAATTAACGCAGTCGTGATTGCATCTGTACCGATTTGATCAAGACCAAAGTCAACAAATGCATACTGGTTAGCTGCATCAGCTTCGTTTAATGCATTAACTAAGCTAGCAATAGCGCTAAATTCACCAAAACCATCATTTTCGATTTCCATCAAACCAACAACATCAGCTTGCATTGCGCTAATGGCACTTACAATTTTGGCTTCTTGACGAATAAATTCAGCTTCAGAATCTGCACCGCGACTCGTAGGGAACCCTTCACCTTGGCCATCACCATTAAAGTAATTAAGTACGTTAAAGCTTGCTACACGCAAATCAGCCTCAGCATTAAGTTCAGGTGCGTCTTTACGTGCATTTGTTGCAATAAATTGAGGTGCTACAGTTGGGTGAATTCGGTAAAGGCTAAAGCTATAAGCAAGTGCACCAGTCACTGTATTTACTGTATCACCAGTACGTAATGTATTTTCTGCTGATAAACCAGGTGTTGGATAGGCTGTAGGATCTAGATTTTGAACAGTTGAGCCATCATCGATTAATATTTTCTTAGTTAAGTTTTCGGCTTCAACTGCGTTAGCAGTATCACCAGGTAACGCAACTTGCGTACCTTGATACAAGCGCTCAGTCGCGACTTCAACTTCACCATATCGACCAAGGCCAAAGTTATTGGTAACAACTAATGGCTGTTCTAGCGTTACTAGCATACCTTCAAACGATTCTAAATAAGTTGCATCAGCTAAAGGCAAAGTTATTTTTGTAGCGGCTGAAGCTAAGCCAGTATCACAAATAGCTACTTGGCTTACGCTGCCGATTTGTGTTGCATCAAAATATTCTTCAACAGTACCTTGCACACGTACATGGTCGCCTACACTTACGTCAGTATCTGCAAAGTAAACAAACAGGCCTTCAGAAGTCAGTGGGTTAGCGTCTATATCTGCAGCAAGTGAGCTTATAAAAAAGCCTTTTAACTCATCGTCGCCTTGGAAGTCTGCTGTTACAACGCCTTCAAGTTCAACAACACTACCCACAAGAGGGCTTGCTGCACCATCGCCTTGAATAGCGCTAATCAATGTTTTATCCGCACCACATACTAATGGATCTAGTGGCTCAGGTTCTGGTACTGGAGCTGAGTCACTACCAAATACGCCTAAACCAGAAAAATCATCTTGGTCAAATTGCACCCATTCTTCGCTTGGGTCAAAAGGAGCGCTTGGCGAGGTACGGCCAACGAGGACGCTATCGTTGCGACGAAGTGTTTTATTTTGTGTTTGTACGCCACCTTCAGACCAATAAGAGCCGGGATCCGTACCAAATTGACCAAAACTATCAATGACAGTGTCGCCTTGAATTAGAACTAATGCATCATCACCGTTAAAGCTTGTAACACTATGCTCTAAATCAGCTTTACCTTTTAGCTCATCATTTGAACTTGGGTTTACGATTACATAGGTTCCGTTGGCAGGTAAAGTAGCTGATAAGTCGAGCGTAGATTGTATCGTTGTTTTACCGTTCACATATAAATTTAATTTATAGCCAGCAAGTGATAACGAATCAGTCGAGTTATTATAAAGCTCAATTGCTTTATTGTTGCTACTTCCTTCTACATATTCCGAAATGATAAGATTAGCGGAGGCTGGTGCACTAAGGCTTGCTATAACAAGCGCTAGTGGCGTTATTTTTGTTTTAAACATTATTATTTTTTTCCCGTGTATTGTGTCCCAAATGGGACACTTAGTTTAAGGAAAATTTATTACAAATAAAATACAATAAGTAAATAAAATGAAAGCAAAAATAGCGAAATTGTGACTATTGTATTACATTATTTACTTTTTAAGTATTGTGCAGCTTGTTTAGCGAAATAAGTCAGAATACCATCAGCACCAGCTCGCTTAAATGCCAAGAGAGATTCCATTATTGTTGCTTCCTCGTTCAGCCAGCCATTATCGATTGCGGCTTTGTGCATAGCGTATTCGCCGCTAACTTGATAGGCGAAAGTTGGCACGCCAAATTCATCTTTTACGCGACGTACAATATCTAAATAAGGCATGCCAGGTTTAACCATAACCATATCAGCGCCTTCTTGTAAGTCTAATGCAACTTCACGTATTGCTTCGTCAGAGTTTGCAGGATCCATCTGGTAGGTCTTTTTGTCAGCGCCTTTTAAGTTCCCTGCAGAACCTATTGCATCTCTGAAAGGACCATAATAGCTAGAGGCATACTTAGCTGAATAAGCCATAATGCGAGTATGGATAAAGCCATCCGCTTCAAGCGCTTCACGAATTGCGCCAATACGGCCATCCATCATATCTGAAGGAGCGATAACATCGGCTCCAGCTTGTGCATGAGAAAGTGCTTGTTTAACCAATATTTCAGTTGTTACATCATTGATGACGTAACCTGAGTCATCAATGATGCCGTCTTGCCCATGTGTAGTGAATGGGTCAAGTGCACCATCAGTAATTACACCGAGTTCAGGGTAAGCTTCTTTTAAAGCGCGAACAGTTCGCTGCACTAAACCATCTTCATTGTAAGCTTCTTCGGCGAATAATGACTTTTTATCTGTAGGTGTTACCGGAAAGATTGCAATGGCTGGCACGCCGAGCTCAACGAGCTCTTTTGCCTCAATAAGCAATAAATCTATTGATAAACGTTCAATACCGGGCATTGATTCAATCGCTTCACGACGATTTTTACCTTCAAGTACGAAAACGGGATAGATTAAATCGTTTACGCTAAGTTGGTTTTCAGCCATTAGACGACGAGAAAAATCGCTTCTACGCATTCTGCGCATACGAGTATACGGAAAAAGGTCTAGTCCTGATTGGGCCATATTAGAATACTCCTACTGTGGAATTGGAAAATTAATTACTTGATTACGACCGTGCTGTTTAGCGTAATAGAGGGCTTTATCAGCGTGCTCGGTAAATATTTCGGGGGTGTTAAGATCATCTGCGACGCTAGTGTAAACACCAGCACTAATTGTAAATTTAATGTCAGTGCCAGCAACAATTACAGTACTTTGCGCAATTGTTTCGCGTATTTGTTCTGCAATATCTAACGCGCCTTCATTTGGTGTATTTGGAAGCAGCACTACAAATTCTTCGCCACCGTAGCGTGCAACTTCATCAAGTGGACGCTTTAGATTATTTTTTATAATATCTGACACCGCTCTAATAACCTGATCGCCAGTTAAATGACCATACGTATCATTAATTGTTTTGAAGCGGTCTATATCAAGCATAATAATACTTAATGGCGTTTGCTCTCGGCGAGAACGACGAAGCTCCATTATTAATTTCTTATCAAAGAAACGACGGTTTTTTATACCGGTTAAAGCATCTTCAGTATTAAGTTGCTCAAGCTCTCTATTTTTCTCTTCAAGCTCTCTTAAGGTTACTTGCAGTTCAAAGGTTCGTTCGTCGACAAGCGCTTCTAACTCTCGGCGAGCTTTCTCTTGTAACGCTAGACGTTCGTTTAAGAGTGTATCTTGCGCCGTATTTTTAGCAATCAAGGTTTGCTGCGTAACTATTTGTTGGTCGCGTTGCAAAATAAACTTTTCCATTACGGTATAGCACAAACAAAAAATACAGCTAAAAAAGCAAATAAAGACAATAACTAAACTATTCTGACCAAGGGAATACCAGCCCATTGCTGTAGCAATAAAGTAGGCCATAACTATAAGGAAGAAGATTAAAGTCAGTAAAAGGCCTTTATTTTGTTTGGATGGGTCACTACGAGTACATATAAGTGTAGTGATAATATAAAAGCACAAAATAATAGGAATAGTTACAAGGCTAAATAAAGTAACGATTAAGTTAGGTAGCAGCCAAACACATAGTAATGAAATGGCAAATAGGCTGGTTATTATCGTTTGTACCTTTAACAGCGTAGAGCGTTTAGGTTGGCAAATGAGTTGCTGTAAAGGTAAAAACAACAAGGTAATAAGCATCAGTAACATAGAGCTCATTAGTTGCTGAATACCCGTTAGGTTTGGATGAAAAAACCGCAAGCCAAATCCACACAAATAGGAGAGTAATAAACCTAACGTCAACGTTATCATACCAGCACAAGCAAAATAGAGCTTGCGTGAGAACCCATATAAAACAAGACAGCTAAAGGCTAACGAAAATACAAAACCAATGAGCAAACCATATATTAAATTTAGTTTACCTTTGTAAGCTAAATAACTATCTTGCTGCCACAAAGTTAAAGGTACTCGTAACCCCGCACTATCCGTAACTTTGAGGATCACAGTTGTTGTTGTGTTTGAAGGCAATGTTAATTTAACTAATAAAGATTCGCTTTTTATTAGTCGCTGAGAAAGCACAAAGGCGTCGCCTATTTGTGTTTGTGAAAGCAGGTCAGAATTGTGTAAATGAAAAACCTGAACTTTATTTAAGAGAGGATTATCTATTGAAAGTAGTGGCTCAACTTCACTGTTGAGTGTGTTTTCTATTGTAAATGTAAGCCATACTGGTCGTTGTTCTAACCCTAAGTTTAATGAGCTGTTTTTAAGTGAATGCCAATTTTTCAAATTACTATTTCGAGCTTCTAAAAGCGAAGTTGGTTCAAAAGAATAGTTTAAATTTATGATATTTTGGGATTTAAAATTTTGGCTTATTACAATGGGATTTGCAGAAGCGTTAAATACACATACTAGGGTAAGTAGGCTAAATAAAACTTTTGCAACTATCATTAACGTGTCTCTAGAGCAAAAATGTGATTAAAGTTTTTTGTAGTTTGAGTTGCTACAGTTTCAGCTTCAATTTTATACAGTTGAGCGACAGTTTGGCAAATATGTGGAAGTAATGCGGGTTCATTTTTACGTGATTTGGGTTTAGGCTTAATCGAGCGCGGAATTAAAAAAGGTGAATCAGTTTCGAGTAGCAAGCGTTCTAAAGGAATGTGAGGGACTAATTGTTGTAACTCTTTCCCACGTCTTTCATCGCATACCCAGCCAGTAATACCAATGTAAAGCCCCAAATCTAGATAACTTTTTAACGAGCTAGCATTACCGGTAAAGCAGTGAAGTATACCGCGTACCTTGAATTCATTAAGTATTTTAAGCATATCTTCATTGGCATCACGTTCGTGTAGGTAAACAGGTAAATTTAAATCTTCGGCTACAGCAAGCTGGCGCCTGAAGACGCTACGCTGAATATCTCTAGGTGAAAAATCGCGATTATAGTCAAGCCCACATTCGCCAATAGCAACCACCTCATCGTGCTTTGCAAGGTGTTTTAATTGAGTCTCTAATTCGCTGGTGGCTGATTTTGCATCATGAGGGTGTATGCCGGCTGTAGAGTATTGCTGATACTTTATAGCCAGCTCAAGAGATTGTTCACTCCCTGCTATGTCACAGCCAATAATAAGCATGTTGTTAACGCCTGCACTATTGGCGCGGTTAATAATCTCTTGATGCTGTTCATCAAACTGATGGTTAGTTAAATTAACACCAGCATCAATTAAGGTGTACGACATTACTTAGTGCGCTTAACGCGAATAGAGCGATTTTGGTTCGCTTTTTTTAATAAAAATGAGTTAAAAACACCACGAGTTATAACAACCGTATCACTTTCTTTTAAGCGCACACTATCAGAGCCAATTTGACGCCATTGTTGATCATTATCTAAATTAATAATGAGCTCACCATAAGCTGCTTTCTCTATTGAAGTAATTGTAGCTTTAATTTCAGTATCTTTTTCTTTGTATATCTCTTTATGCTCTAAACCAAAATCATCGGCATTTGCAACAGATGGCGCTTTCTGTGTTGGAGTATGTATTGGCACGTTAGTATTTGTTGTTGGTGGTGCTAAAACTTTTGCAACTGATGGCTTGGTTAGCGATTTACCCGCAATAGTATTGTCGTAACATAGTAAACGGTTAAAGTCGTTTTCAATAAAGCTACATGCTTGTAATGCTTGAGTGTTAATTTCTGTTTGCGCAGCAAATGTGGGTGCGCTTAATAAAACCAATAGTGAGAGTAGTTGTTTTTTCATTTTATTCCTCAGATTCTTGTTGTGGTTTAGCGGTATAAAATTTCGCTAAAATTAAGCCTAGTTCAAACAAAAGCAGCATCGGAAACGCTAGTAATGTTTGTGATAATACATCAGGCGGTGTTAAAAACATCGCGACTACAAAAACACCTACCACGATATAAGGGCGTTTTTCTTTTAAGCTTGTTGTCGTTGTTGCGCCACTCCAGCATAGCAGCATAATGGCAACTGGAATTTCAAACGCGACACCAAAAGCAAAAAATAATTTTAATACAAATCCTAAATAACTACTTATGTCGGGCGCAAGAGTCATCATCTCAGGACCTGCGCTTGTAAAAAAGCCTAAAATAATTGGCAGTACTACAAAGTAACAAAAGGCTATACCACCATAAAACAGTATTATGCTAGAGGCGAGAATAGGCATGAGCATTTTCTTTTCGTGCTGATATAACCCTGGTGCGATAAACCCCCAAATTTGATGTAATATCCATGGAATAGATGCAAATAAAGCGACAAATAAAGTCAGTTTAAAAGGGGCGAAAAAAGGTGCTGTCACATCAGTTGCAATCATCGTTGCAGTGCTTGGCAAATGTGAGACTAGCGGCTGTGCAACAAAAGCGTAAATGTCATTTGCAAAATACACTATGGCAATAAAAATAACGAAAATGCTCAATAGTGCTTTTATAAGTCGATCTCGTAACTCAATTAAGTGAGCCACAAACCCCGATTTTACTTGCTCAACCATTATTATTTATACCATTTAGTAAGTTGACCATTGAAAAGGAAATTAATTTCACTTTTTTTCATCAATATGTTGGTTGTTTTCTGTCTTTGGCGGTTGTTTTTTATAGCTGTGGGTAACTGATTGAGCTGCTTGTTGTAGCTCGCTCAACGAGTTTTGCAGTTCAGGGCTTAAGTCTTTTAAGTTTTGTTGCTCTGCTTTTTTAAGGTTTTCATGCAGCTCATGTACGCGTAGCTCTTCGCTGACTTCGGCTTTAACTGAATTAGCTAGCGACTTGGCTGTTTTAATCCAGCGGCTCACTGTTCTTATAGCCACAGGCAAGCGTTCAGGGCCTAAAACCACTAAACCAACAATAAGAACAATAACAAGCTCCCACATTCCCATGCTAATTAAACCTTATTACTATCTTTGGTTTTTTCAGCGTTAGCTGGATCGTTTGGAACTGCATTTTCTGATTTTTGGATTTGCTCGGTAGTGTCTTGTTCTGTACTTTTTTCATCAGACATGGCTTTTTTAAAGCCTTTAACAGCACCGCCTAAGTCCCCACCCATTCCACGTAACTTTTTAGTACCAAAAAGAAGAACGATGATTGCTAGTACAATCAATAATTGCCAAATACTAATACCACCAAAACCCATGGTTATCTCCAGTCTATAAAATGATTAAATGTATATTTTAAATACTAATTATACGCTCAATAACGCAAATAGCACTTAGTTTATGCGCTGCGCCATGCAGTTATAAAGCTAACAGCAGAGCAGCTAATAGCGATGCTGGCAGCAATTAAATCGTGCTGTAAATAACAAAGAGCTGACATGATTATTGTCGCACTACCAAACAAGCCCAAGATTAAAGGTTTTTGAGATACCTTTTGTATTTGTACTTGAGTGCGAGGAGTTCGCTTTAAATTTTGATAAATTAAATCCGGTAGCTCGGGCATTTTTTCTGCCCAAAAAGGTAAATTAGCATACATTTGTTTCAATACAGATAATGGGCCGACTTGTTGTTTTACCCAGTCTTCTAAAAAGGGTTTAGCTGTTTTCCATAAATCCAGTTGCGGGTAAAGCTGTCTGCCTAACCCTTCAACATACAATAAAGTTTTTTGTAGTAGTACGAGTTGAGGTTGTACCTGCATATTAAAGCGGCGTGCGGTATTAAATAAATTAACAAGCACATGACCAAATGAAATTTCAGCAAGTGGCTTGTTAAATATAGGCTCACACACTGTACGAATCGCAAATTCAAATTCTTCAATGCTGGTATCGGGTGGTACCCAACCTGAATCAACATGTAGCTGGGCAACTTGGCGATAATCACGATTAAAAAAGGCAATGAAATTTTCAGCTAAATAGCGTTTATCTTCTTTATTAAGCGTACCAACAATACCACAATCTATACCAATGTATTTTGGGTTTTCAGGATGTTCGCGAGAGACGAATATATTGCCAGGATGCATATCAGCATGAAAAAAACTGTCTCTAAATACTTGTGTAAAAAACACCTCTACACCGCGTTCAGCAAGTAATTTCATATTTGTATTTTGTGCTAATAGTGCATCAGTATCAGAGACAGGTATGCCGTAAATACGCTCCATAACTAATACATTATGGCGGCTATAATCGCTATAAACTGCAGGGATATAAAGAGAATCAGAACCTTCAAAGTTACGCTTAAGCTGAATGCCATTAGCGCCTTCTCGCATTAAGTCGAGTTCATCAAGGAGTGTTTTTTTATACTCTTTAACAACTTCTACAGGGCGCAGGCGTTTTGACTCGTTATGTACTTTGGCAAGTACTTTAGCGAGCTTTTCCATTAACGCTAAGTCAGCATGAATCTGTTCATGAATATTTGGACGAATAACTTTTATTACAACATCTTGCTCAATGTTGTGCTCATCAATAAGTTTTGCTGTGTGTACTTGCGCTATAGATGCCGAGGCCAGCGGTGATTGTGAAAACTCACTAAATAATTCACTTATATCATTAATTTCGAGTGCTTTTTCAATGATTTTTTGTGCAAGTTCACCTTCAAAAGGTTGTACCTGATCTTGTAAAAACGCGAGCTCTAGGGCTATATCGTGTGGTAGTAAATCGCGACGGGTGGAGAGCATTTGGCCAAACTTAATCCATACAGGACCAAGCTCTTGTAATGCAAGACGTAAACGCAACCCTACTGATTTTTCTTTATGCTGATTGCGTAGCCAAAAAAAGCTTCCACGCATTATTTTGGCAAACCAGGGCGTTTTATGCTTAGGGACTAACTCATCTAACCCGTAGCTAAGTAGTGTTTTAGTGATGTAATACAATCGTGCAGTCGACACAAAAAATCCTTAGCGGGTTACGATGTTTAATAAGGCGTTTATACGCTGCTCAATAGCAGCAACTTGGCTTTTAATTACTCGGTTTTGTTGTTTGAATTGCTCAAGCTCTAAGGGATGAATAGTTATAGCAAGCTCATCCTGACATAAACTAGTAAGTGTAGTGGCTAACTGCTTTTTTACTTTACTGCTTTGCTGCTTGAGCGAGGTTAAGTGTAAATAAAGTTGCTGGGCCGGGCCATCGCCAATATGCTTTGATAGTTGTTCTGGCCAATCAATATCTAAACTCGAAAATGCGTTACTGTAAGTTTGGGCAATATTCAAATCACCTTGCAGGTCGAGTTTATCTTGGCGTATTAGCTGGGTAAGCATCGCTGGATTTTTTAGCGCAATAAGCGTATCTATATCGGCGCTTATCATGCAATCAGCGTTATCACTGCTTTGTGCGGTATATAAATGTAGTTTTTTATCAGCAAAAACGAGTTGGATTGTTTGTTGCCAATCTCTTACTTCAACAACTAAACGCAGCTCTTTAACTTCATTTAGTTTTTTTGAAAGCTTTGGGTCGAGTTTAAGTGCTTGATTAAGTACATGCTCGATAAGCGAAAGTACAAAGTTAGGCAACATGAAAAAAGTAGATGTAGTTGACCTATCATTATTTTTTTCAGTTACTTGTTCAAGCGCCATATCACTCTGCCTTAGTATTTAAAACCACGGTGAAGTGCAACAATACCACCTGTTAGGTTTTGATAAGTTGTTTGTTCAAAGCCAGCGTCATCCATCATTGCTTTAAGGGTATCTTGATCTGGATGCATACGAATCGATTCGGCTAAATATTTGTACGACTCGCTGTCGTTAGCAACTAGTTTGCCCATTGTTGGTAATAAATTAAATGAATAAAAATCGTAAGCTTTACTTAGTACTTCATGCTCAGGCTTGGAAAATTCTAGCACTAGTAAGCGACCACCTGGCTTTAAAATACGGTACATAGAACGAAGTGCTTTGTCTTTATCGGTTACATTACGTAAACCAAAAGCAATAGTGATCACATCAAAGCTATTATCTGGAAATGGCAGCATTTCGGCGTTCATTTGTACGTAGTCAATATTACCAACAAGACCCAAGTTATGCAGCTTCTCACGGCCCACTTTGAGCATTGAGGAGTTAATATCGCCTAAAACAACTTGACCTGTTTCACCGACTAATTGACTAAATTTAGCCGTTAAATCACCAGTGCCGCCAGCTAAATCAAGTACATGATGGCCTTTGCGAACACCAGAACTGGCAATAGTTTGACGTTTCCATAAGCGGTGCACACCAAAAGACATTAAATCATTCATTACATCGTATTTTGCTGCAACTGAGTGAAATACGTCTGCAACCATTGAGGCTTTGTCGTTTTCAGCTACCGTTTTATAGCCAAAATGCGTGGTCTTTTGCGGTGTTTCGTTCATGATTAATCTCTATCGTGGCAATAAGCACTAGTGTACTTTATTGTGTACTGCAGGTGCAATTTGAATATGATTTATCAGGTGATTTAATGCCCAGCAATAAAACAACTTTGCCCAAGAGATCGAGCTTTAAAAGCTGCATTTGAGGCTTTTTTAGCAAGTTGATTAAAATCATCTTGTTGCTGATGCTGTGCAATCCCTAATGATAAGTTTATAGCGGGTAGTTTTGTGCCACTTTTTGAGCTAACAAATCGCAACTTTTCTACCCCATTACGTACTTTTTCGGCTATTAAAGTTGCCGTTTCAGGATCAATGTCGGCGAGTAATATAGTAAATTGGTCTTTAGCAGTCCGTCCAGGTAAACCGCTTTGGAATACATACTTTTGTACTTGCTTAGCGACTTTATTCAAAATAACTTCACCAAGAATATCACCATAATTATCAACAAAGTGATCAAGGTTATCTATTTGAACAGCAATGGCACAAATGGATTTTTCTTGATTTGTCCAAACTTGGGTTTGTTGAGTTAAATAATGACGTTTATAAAGGCCCGTTTGGCTATCTACTATATGCTGCTTTCGGAGCTGAGTTAATTGCTTTTGCGTTTTTTCGTGTAACTTTTTAGCTTTGCTAAGTTCTTTCTTAAATTGTTTATGCTGCTCTAGTAACTCTACGGTTTGTGTATTGAGGATTTTAAGGGCTTTACGGCTTTGTTCTATACTGTTTTCATCAAGCGTATGCACACATTCATTTACTTGATCAGCAAAGCGGATAATTTGTTTTTCTGTTGCTTGAGCATTTCGAGAAAGTGACCCGATAATACCGTCAACATTTTGAATCATCGAGACTTGAGTTGTGTGCCCTTCATTTAAAAATTGAAAATATAATTGTTCAATTAAAACACTGTCTATATTTTCTTCTGTTGCAATCGCACGTTCTAGTGCATTTTTAAGGTTTATATTGGATTGGCTAATATAGGTATAAATCACTTGAAAATTAAGCGGGGTTGGCGGCAGCGCATAACGCTCTAAAAACACACACACTTTAGTCATTTTTTCTTGTGCAATTGCCATGGAATCATGGAACATCATTTTTAAATACCAACTGAGTACGCATAAGAGTTAATTTAAATATCTCATTCCGTGAGGCGGTTATGCATCCGAGCTTTTATTATTTTTTACTACAGTAATCGTTATGGCGGTTATTTAAAAGTAAAAAAAGAGCTACGGAACTTAAATTTTCATTTTAACAACTCAATAGCTGCTTTTCTCATCAATTAAGCTTGTTTTTACTTCTGTTGATATACTTTACTCTCGAAATACACTTAGTTTTAGTAAGGTTTATAACCGTTGATTGGTCTCATTTACTTGCTATTTATTTAGCCTACGATAGCTTTGTGATATCTATTACATCGTCAAGTTAAATTACAATGAATCATTTTTTACAGCGGCCAATGCGCCATTCTTTACTTGGTTTCATGTTTTTATGCTCATTAAGTGCATGTCAAATAACAACGCAAAATGCAGATCAACAGTTTACGCAGATAGCCAAAAGCATTGTTGATTACAGACAAAGCATTAATCCTTATAGCAATGCAAAAGGGGTTAAAGGTTACTTGTTACCAAATCTATCGCCCGAATTTTTAGCGCAAGAATATAAGAATAAAACACAGTTACTTGCCGATTTAGATACCGTCAGCATTGATAAATTAAGTGATGAAAATCAAATAAACTTCAGCATTATTCGAGCACAAGTACAAAACAGCGTTGATGAGTATATATTCAATGCGCATTATATGCCGCTTACATCAGAGTATGGTTTTCACTCTGGATTATCATATATCATCAATAGCTCTCAATATAAAAATCAGCAAGATTTCGATACATACCTTGCACGTTTGGCGCAAGTTCCACGATTTTTTGAACAAAACATATATTGGATGAAAAAAGGGATAGAAACGGGCCTTACTCAACCTAAAGCTGTGCTAGAGGGTTACGAAGATTCAATTAATGCTTACATTGTTGACGATATAACTACATCTGAGTTTTATAAACCTTTTTTAACTAATACTGCTGGCTTGAGCGATAGTGAATTTAAGGCACTACAACAAAAAGCTAAAAACATTATAAAAGAAGATGTTATACAGTCTTATAAAAATTATTTAGTGTTTTTTACGCAGCAGTATCGACCTAGTGCACGCACAAGCATTGGTATATCAGATACACCTAATGGCGAGGCATTTTATAAAAACAGAGCTAAGTATTACACTACTACCGACATGACGCCTAAAGAGATTCATGAACTTGGATTAAAAGAGGTCGCTCGAATTCGCAGTGAAATGGAGGACGTAATAGCTGAAGTAGGTTTTAAAGGCACATTCGCCGAATTTATTCACTTTTTACGTACGGATCCACAATTTTATGCCACAACACCAGAGCAGCTTTTAAAAGAAGCATCTTATATTGCTAAAAAAATGGATGCACAGCTGCCTAAGCTATTTCATACCTTGCCACGTAAACCTTATGGCGTAGCCCCCGTACCAGCCAATATTGCTCCTAAATACACAACAGGCCGTTATTCTGGCTCTAATCGAGATGATGAAGCAGGTTATTATTGGGTGAACACTTACGCATTAGATAAGCGCCCTCTCTATGTTTTAGAAGCGTTGACTCTGCACGAAGCAGTGCCAGGGCATCATTTACAAATATCACTTAATGCCGAGCTTGAAAATCTACCGAGCTACCGTCGTGATGCTTACCTTTCGGCATTTGGCGAAGGTTGGGGGCTTTACTCTGAATACTTGGGCTTAGAAGCTGGCTTTTATCAAGACCCATATAGCCGTTTTGGTCGCTTAACTTATGAAATGTGGCGAGCAGCACGTTTAGTTGTTGATACGGGAATGCACATGTATGGCTGGAGTAGAGATCGGGCTATGAACTTTATGAGCGAAAACACCGCGCTTTCGCTGCATAATGTTAAAACGGAAACCGATCGTTATATATCGTGGCCAGCACAGGCACTGTCATACAAAATTGGTGAGTTAACTATTAAACGTTTACGCGCTGAGGCAGAGCAAGCGCTTGGGAAAAATTTTGATATTCGTGAATTCCATCATCAAATATTACGCCATGGTTCAGTACCTTTATCAGTGCTAGAAACACAAGTACGTATGTATATAAAAAATGAATCAGTTAAGCTGGAAAGTAAATAAGTATAATTTTTAAAAATGGGTACTGAGTTGTTTTTATAGCTATGTAAGTTAGTGCTCTGTTGGTAAGTAGTTGTATTTATTTTAAGTAAGCAGGTTAGTAATTATGATGAGCCATTTAGTTCATTAAAGCGGTCAGTACTTATTAGGTCTTATTTTAAAAATCACCAAGGGTCATAAATGAGCAATTTTATAATGTTTAGTATCGATATATTTGCAAGTATGTTTATAGTTTTACTCGGGTGCGTTGTGCTTACTGTAATTGTTTTTTATTTTCGCGATATTACACAAACTAAGCACGCTATAAGGCGAAATTACCCCGTGATAGGGCGTTTTCGGTATTTTTTTGAGCGCCAAGGGGAGTTTTTCAGGCAGTACTTTTTTGCGCAAGATAGAGAAGAAATGCCATTTAATCGAGCTGAACGAAGCTGGGTTTATCGTGCTGCAAAAGATGTTGACCGTACTGCGGCATTTGGCTCTACGCAAAGCTTAGAAGTAACGGGTACAGTTATGTTTATGAACTGTGCGTTTCCTACTTTAGATGAAGAAGCGCTCGACCCGAGTAATGTTACTTTGGGTCCATACTGTAAAACACCTTACACCACCAACTCGCTATTTAATGTATCAGGTATGAGCTTTGGTGCGTTATCAAAACCCGCTGTACGTGCTTTATCAAAAGGAGCTAAGTTAGCAGGTTGTTGGATGAACACCGGTGAAGGGGGATTAAGCCCTTATCACTTAGAAGGTGGGGCTGATATTGTTTTTCAAATTGGTACCGCTAAATATGGTGCACGAGACGAGCACGGTAATTTAAGTACTGAAAAACTTAAAGAAATAGCGGCTCACGAACAAGTCAAAATGTTCGAACTAAAAATGAGCCAAGGCGCTAAACCTGGCAAGGGTGGAATGCTTCCAGGGCGCAAAGTTAATGCCGAAATAGCTAAAATTAGGGGGATACCAGAAGGGCAAGATTCGATTAGCCCCAATGGTCACCCTGAAATTAAAAATCCAGCCGATATTCTTGATATGATTGCCACTGTACGTAACGCGACAGGTAAGCCTACAGGGTTTAAAGCTGTTATTGGTGCATACGGATGGTTAGAAACGTTGTTCGCTGAAATAAATCATCGTGGTATCGAGTCTGCACCTGACTTTATTACCATAGATAGTGCTGATGGTGGTACGGGCGCAGCACCGCAACCGCTTATGGATTCGGTGGGTTTACCACTGCGCGAAAGTTTACCGCTTGTAGTTAATATGCTTGAAAAACATGGGCTTCGAGATCGTATTAAAATAATCGCTTCTGGTAAATTAATTGTTCCTTCAAAGGTTGCTTGGGCATTGGCGCTCGGTGCTGATTTTGTTGTATCGGCTCGTGGTCATATGTTTGCACTGGGCTGTATTCAAGCAATGCAATGTAATAAAGATACTTGTCCAACCGGGATCACTACGCATAACGAGCGTTTGCAACGCGGCTTAGATGTAGCTGATAAAGCGCAGCGAGTAGCTAACTATAATAAATACATTCATTATGGCGCTGGGCTAATAGCTCATTCTTGTGGTGTGACTAGTGCACGCGAATTAAAACGTGAGCATGTACGTATAGTGCAAGAAAGTGGGCTTTCGGAACCGCTTGATAAAATTTACGAAAACTACAAGTAAGTTTTAACTAACTAGAAGGCGCTAATAGCGCCTTTTTAATGTTTGTTAGTTTAATTGGCTTATTAATAAACTAAAGAATGCTTCTTTGTTGTTGCATGTTTGTGCATTTAAAATAAGTTGCTCGCCTAGTGCTAATGTTTGTTTTTGCACTGTAAGGCGCGCATTCTCATCACTAATACTATCTATATCGCTTACGTGCGCAAGCCCTATAGTACGCCTAATTAGCTCAGCACCACAGTAACCAACAGCATCTTGCAATACGTTTTTCATAAAGTATTGCGCATAGCCTACTGGCGCTAGTGATTCATTTGTTGTTTTAGTGCGTATTAATTCAAGCCATTGCTGCTCAAATAAACTATAGGTGTCTACGATACAGCTAAGTAAATGTGTTTGGTAATTACGACGAGCCACAAAATCTTCAATATGCCCGTATTGTGCGCAGTAATTTAAAAGTAAATTACCAATAAAAGAGCCAATATCGAACCCAACAGGACCAAAAAAACCAAACTCAGGATCGATCATCTTTGTATTATTACAATCAACAAAAATACTGCCGCTATGCATATCACCATGAAGTAATGTTTGCGGGTTAGATAAAAAATTAGCTTTTAATTTTGCTATTTCTAACTTTAATGCGCTGTTTTTTTGTATTGCATCAACTTCGCTTTGTAGTTGATCTGGGTAGTTATTGCGTTCGTGCCCAATGTACGGGTCGCTAAAAAATAAGTCTTCAGTGATTTGGCAAAGCTCAGGATTAGTAAATTGGCTAACGAGCGCTTTTTTAGTTTGCGCGGTTAAGTAAAAATCTGAATTATAAAAGCCGGTGTGGCTTAAGTAGGTAGCTACATGCTGTGCCAATTTAGGAAATTGCTCTGCATTATTTTGTGCAGTACGCAATATTTGTAAATTACCTAAATCTTCTAAAATAGTAAGGGCTTGTATTTCACTATAATGTAAAACATTAGCAGTATAAGTAGGGCAAATAGCACCATGGTTAAGTAAAGCTTGTGCTTCTATACGGGCTCTATCAAGTGTTAATGGCCACGACTCACCCACGCAACGCGCGTAAGGCAGAGCTTGCTTTAAAATAACACTATTGTTTTGCTCATCAGTAATTCTAAACACTAAATTAAGATTGCCATCACCAAACTCATACGCAGATAAGGTTTGTCCGGAATCAAAAAAATTACATTGTTTAGATTCAATTAATGTCGATACGTAATCGATAGCGCGCTGTGCGTTAAAAGCAACATAGTTAGTCATGGTTTTAATCTCAAAAATCAGCTTTTAAGCATTCTATACCTTTAAATGTTTAGATGTCTACAAGTCTAACTTGAGAGTTATTCAAAGTGGTGTAAAATAACGTCACGCATTTTTAATACCTTAAGCATTATGCAAAATTTAATCGCAAGCAGTTTAAAATATGAAAACGGGTCGCTTAGTGTGCTCGACCAATATTTACTACCTCACCAGCAGGTATGGCATCAGTGCCATGATGTAGAAACCATGAAAGAGCTGATCATTAACTTAAAAGTACGTGGAGCTCCACTTATTGGTTTAAGCGCGAGCTTGTTAGTGGCGTATTTAGCTGAGCAAGGGGTAGTGAAAAGTGAGCTTGAAAAAGCAATCAATGAACTAGAAGCCACTCGTCCAACGGCGGTTAATTTAATGCATTGTATGGCGGCATTGCGAAAAGCTTTAACGCAAAGCGATTATGTTGCCGGTATTGTTAGTACTGCTGAGCGGTTGTTTATTGAAGATATTGAGCTGTGTGAACGAATGGCAAATCGTGGTGCCGAGCTTATAAATAGTGGCGACAACATATTAACTCATTGTAATACAGGGGCGCTTGCAACCGCTGGTATTGGTACTGCACTGGGTGTTATTTACAAAGCGCAGCAAAAACATGGCAACGTACATGTGTGGGTTGATGAAACACGACCATTATTACAAGGCGGCCGCTTAACGGCCTTTGAGCTTGAGCGCTGGAAAATACCTTACACATTAATTTGCGATAATATGGCGGCAAGTTTAATGGCTGCAGGTAAGGTAGATAAAATAGTGGTAGGGGCTGATCGTATTGCCGCCAATGGTGATTTTGCTAATAAAGTGGGTACCTATAATTTAGCCGTACTTGCGTATTTTCATAACATTCCATTTTATGTAGTTGCGCCTATTACTACGCTTGATACCAACACCGCGTGTGGTGATGATATAGAAATAGAGCAACGTAATCCTCAAGAAGTGCGCGGAGTTAGCGGTAGCTTTGGTGAGGCTTTGTGGGCACCCACTAATGCCAATGTATATAACCCTGCATTTGATATAACACCGGCAAAACTGGTTACAGGGTGGGTGTTAGACACGGGGGTTTATAACCAAAGTCAGGTAGAAAATGGCGGTCTCATAAAGCTTAAGTAACTTCGCGGTATTTTTGGTCCACGCTATGTTTATTAGTGTGGACCAAGGTTTTGAATGACCAACTTACGATAATAGTGGAAATTGCTCTGCAATAGACGAGTCAGTGCTTTTTGCTACCCAGCCCTCTGTATTGTTAAATAAGCGAATGGCAGTAAACTCAGGATCGCTTCCCATATCAAACCAATGCGGGGTAAGTTCAGGCACTGAAATTAAATCGCCTTGTTGGCAAAGTACCTGATAAACCTTATTGCCTAAATGCAGGCAAAATAGCCCTTGGCCTTTTACAAAAAAACGTACTTCGTCTTCACTATGAGTATGTTCAAATAAAAATTTTTTGCGCAGCTCTGATGCGCCAGGGTTACCTTTAGCTAGAGATATAACATCTACTGTTTGATAGCCATTTTCAGTTTTTAACCGATCTATATCGCTTTTGTACGCACTAATAATTTGCTCATGGGTGGTGTGCTGATTAATATCTGCATTTGCTTGCCACTGTTCAAAACGTACGTTTACTTTAGCTAGCTGCTTTGTAATATCATCAGCATTTGATGTGCTCACAAGTGCCTTGTTTGCATTGTTGTCGGCATACACCGTTAATTGGCTCATACTAATTGCTCCAATTTAAATTGACTAAAGTCATTAATATAAGGGTGTGCTTTAGTGCTTGCTTGCCCATCACGAATTAAATGTAGTGTTTTTAAACCCACAGCCTGCGCGGCGTCAAGCTCACCGGTTACATCACTTAAAAAGAGTATTTCTTCTGCCTGAAACGGTAACAGTTCAACAATGGTGTTATAGGCAGTTCGTTCTTGCTTTGCGCCAACTTTGGTGTCAAAAAAGTCAGAAAAAAAGCTGCGAATGTCGCCATAATCACTGTATTTAAAAAGCAACAGCTGCGCTTTTACCGAACCAGATGAGTACACATACAAAGTAATATCGTTGTTGTGTTGAGCTTGTAAAAAATCAAATGCATCTGGGTATAAATGACCCTTAAAATCGCCGTGTTCATACCCTGTTTGCCAAATTAAGCCTTGTAACTGCTTAAGTGGAGTGATTTTTTTATCTTCATCAATCCAGGTAAGTAAGGCGCTAATGACTTCTTCTATATCGGCGTTTGGCTTTTCGATAAGGGCTTTTACGGCATTAATTTGCTCGGCTACATCCGGTTTATTAGCATTGGCACGTATGAAGGTAGGTAACTGTTTTGCCGCGTAAGGAAATAACACCTCTTTAACGAACGAAATACGGGTTATTGTGCCTTCGATGTCGGTTAAAATGGCTTTAATCATTTAGTTACTCCCGCTTGAATACCTATTATTTTTAGGCGTTCTAGTTCGCAGCTAAATAAAAACTCTAAGGCTTCTAAGTGGCGACGAACTTCATCAATATTACGTCCTACTGCATATAAACCATGACCACGTATCAGTACGCCGTGCTCTATAGGCGTATGTAAATGATGGTCACTGACCAGCAGGCTTAATCGGTCAATATCTTGATCGTTATCGAAAATAGGAATGCTCAGCGTTTCTAAGTGTGAAGTAAAGCCGCTCAGTGCTTTTTGCATTTCATAGCCTGTTAAATCAAGCTGATGCTCTTGGGTAATTTGCGACAGTACGGTAGCGGCTACAGAGTGAGTATGTAAAACACACTGTGCATCATGTATAAGCTGATACAAACTTAGGTGTAATTGTGTTTCTGCCGATGGTTTTACAGCTCCTGCTAGGCGCTCGCCTTGGTGATCTAATTGCAAAAAATGCGCTTGCGTCAGTGAGCCTTTATCGTGCCCACTTGCTGTAACAACAAAGCCAGTGCTAGTACGAGCTGAAAAGTTTCCGCCTGTTGCGGGTACCCAGCCTTTTTGGCTAACCCATTTTCCGGCTTCAATAAGTTGTGAAATAGCGGTATTGTTTTGCATACATTCCTCACTAATGAGCGTAAAGTTAATTGTTTTTAGACGGCTATACTTCTGTTTTAAGCAATGATAGCATCGCTTTAAGCGCAAAACCATCATTAAGGGCATCTCGTGTTTGAAAGTAAATTACCAAATTTAGGCGTTAGTATATTTAGCCAAATGAGCGGATTGGCTAATGAGTTTTCGGCAATTAATCTCTCTCAAGGCTTTCCTGAGTTTGATGCTCCTGATCTTTTAAAAACGCAGTTAAATTATTATGTGCAGCAGGGCGTTAATCAATATTCACCTTCAAGTGGCGTACCAAGATTACAGCAACAAATTGCTGATTTAGCAAAGCGCAAATATGCAGTTGATATAAACGCAGCTGATCAAGTTACTGTTACCTCGGGTGCAACAGAGGCATTGTTTGTAGCTATTCAAACAATTGTGCGCCCCAGTGATGAAGTGATTGTATTTGACCCTGCATATGACTCTTACCAGCCGGCAATTGAACTCGCTGGTGGAAAGTCAGTACACATTGCTTTAAGTGCGCCAAATTACACTATTGATTGGCAAGTAGTAAGCCAAGCAATTACTAAAAATACCCGTGCAATTATTATTAATACACCTCATAATCCTAGCGGTAAAATATTACAGCCACATGATATAAAAAAGCTTAAAGAGTTGGTTAGCACTCACAATTTATATGTAATAAGCGATGAGGTATATGAACACATTACGTTTGATGAACAACCGCATTTAAGTGTATTACGCGATGATGAATTATTTACCAAAAGCTTTGTTATATCGAGTTTTGGTAAAACATTTCATAGCACGGGCTGGAAAATGGGTTACTGTATTGCACCTGCCGATTTAGCTGTCGAATTTAGAAAAATTCATCAGTACGTTACGTTTTCAAGTTTTACCCCCGCACAGCATGCGCTTGCCGATATGCTCGAGCAGCAAGGTGAGCATATAGATGAGCTAAGCGGGTTTTATCAGCAAAAACGCGACTTATTAGCGAGTCATTTAAGTAACAGCCGTTTTAAAATTTTACCTAGCCAGGGCACTTACTTTTTATTGTTAGATTACAGTGATGTATCGGATTTAAACGATGTTGATTTTTGCCATTGGTTAGTTGAGCAAGCAGGTGTTGCGGCTATTCCGTTAAGTGTGTTTTATCAAAAGGCACCAACCGACAAAGTAATTCGTTTATGCTTTGCTAAAAACGACAACACTCTCATAGAGGCTGCGCAAATATTATGTCAACTTTAACCATTACAGCATTGCAAAGCTCGCTTTATTGGCTTGATAAAGATGCTAATTTAGCCATGTTTAATAAGCAGCTTGAAGCAATTATGCATCAGCCCGATCTTATTTTACTGTCCGAAACATTCTCGACTGGCTTTGCTATCAATTTAGATTGTGCAGAGCCCGAAAACGGTAAAGTACTGACGTGGTTAAAGGCGCAGGCTCATAAACATAATGCGGTTATTGCAGGTTCGGTACTTGTTGCACAAGGCGATAAAAAAGCGAATCGGTTTTATTGGGTAAAACCCGATGGTGAGGTGAGTTATTACGATAAACGCCATTTATTTCGCTTAGGCAGCGAGGGCGATTACGTTGTAGCAGGGCAAGCGCGTAAAGTTTTTGAAATCAACGGTTTTAAACTATTACCACAAGTATGTTACGACCTGCGCTTTCCGGTATTTCAACGTAATAATAACGACTACGATGTAATGATAAACGTAGCAAATTGGCCGGCTGTGCGCCGCCATATTTGGGATACGTTACTTATGGCGCGTGCAATGGAAAACCTGTGCTACGTAGTAGGCGTTAATCGAGTGGGTGACGACGGTAATGGCGTGGCGCACAATGGCGGTACAGCAGTATACGACTTTAAAGGCGATGCATTAACTAAAGCGCAAGATGACACCGAGCAACTAGTTACTATAACACTTGAAAAAGCACCACTGGATGAGTTTAAAGCAGCGTTTCCTGCCTATTTAGATGCAGACCCTTTTACATTAATATAGACACGTTAATTTAGCGCAGAGCCAATAAAGTGTTAAAATAGTCGCTGATATTTTTGTTGGCGGCTAATATACATCATGAACACTTTAATCACTCCTGTAATTTTAGCTGGTGGCATAGGCTCTCGCTTGTGGCCGCTTTCTCGCCAAGCAATGCCTAAACAATTTTTACCACTACTAAATGAAAACACGTCATTGCTGCAAAGTACATTGGCGCGTGTTTTTAATGAGTTGTTTGATAATGCTATTTTAGTGTGTAATGAGCAGCACCGATTTATTGCCGCCGAGCAGGCTGAAAGCTCAATTCCTACTGCATTATTACTCGAACCCAAAGGTAAAAATACCGCTCCAGCCATCGCATTAGCCGCCCACTATGTATTGAAAACTTGATATATCAACGGCTAAGCTCCCTGAAGCTGTAAAGCTTGCCGAGCAAGGTAAGTTAGTGACGTTTTCTCTTACGCCTATAGAGGCATATACTGGCTATGGCTATATAAAACAAGGCGCGGCTATTGCTGGAACGGTTTGCGCCAAAAATAGCAATGAGTGTCGCTGTAGCACTATTTACTAAAGATTTAGGGTTTACCCGCCCAAGCAGCAGTGCGCTTGAACACTGCCCAAGCGATTCAATTGATTACACCATTTTAGAGCGCAGTAATAACGTAGTTGTTATGTCTGTTGATTTAAAATGGAGTGATGTAGGTAGTTTTTCATCCCTTGATGCACTTACAAAAAAAGATGAAAACGGTAATAGTTTAAATGCTAATTATGTGGCTAAAAAAAGTACTAATAACTTAGTTATTAACGAGGCTGAACACACTATTGCCACGCTTGGAGTAAGTGACTTAGCGATTATTCATACCCATGATGCCACGTTAATTGCAAGCCAAAATTAGCTAGATTCTCTGCCTTTGTTACTTAGGCAAATTGCTACAACACAGACCGATAAACTTAACCATCATCAAGTGGTTTTTCGCCCATGGGGAAATTACCGTACTTTGGTTGAAGGCACTGCCTTTAAAGTTAAGAAAATTACTGTTAACAGTGGTGCTAAGCTTTCGACGCAGCGCCATCAGCATCGCGCTGAACATTGGGTTTCGGGTATTGTAGATGTATGTATTAATGAGCAAGCGCATACGCTAATGCAAGTTCAATCGTGTTATATCGCCGCAAAAAAATTCATAGCTTGGCTAATAATCAAAAAGAGCCGTTAATAGTCATTGAAGTGCAAACCGGTGCTGTACTTAATGAAAGCGATATAGAGCGATTTGATGATAAATATGGAGATAGGCATTTAAATACAGTGGTTGCTTAATGATGTAGTCATATTTAGAGTAACAAAGCTACTGATTGAAATAAAAATTAATTTGAAATACTATGCCGGTAGTTTTAATTATAGGGACGTTTAATGAATAATTATATGGATAAACCTTTGCCGACGGCTATCCAGATCGAGCCTGCTGAACTCCTGAAAGGGTTACGTGATAGTATTCGTGAATCAGGTGTGATTTATAAGTTTCGAGATTCTGAAAATCTTATTTCAAATGAGTTAGATAAAACTTTAAAAGAGACCGAACGTAGGCTTACTTAAGCTGAGGTTGCTCAACATGCTGCGCGTCTTTATAATAAAATAGCGACTAGAAGTGTTAAATTTGGTTTGTTAGCATATTCACGTTATGCAGAAATGGCAAACAATACAACGGCTGAGGCTCTTTTAGTAGAAAAACATTGGCCGCAGCGAATGACACGATATATGTCTGCAACAGGAGCTGGGAAAAAACCACCTAATACGGCCACCCATGCTATTGTCTCTGGAACTCATGAATTGGCTCGGGCTGCCAGAAAGATACTTGCAAAATTTAAAATCCGAATAGATGATCCAAGTAATGGTGTTTTTTTACCTAAGAATGAAAATTACGTTCCACACCCTGCTATGCCTGAAGCTTCTAATCATGCAAAAATTCATACAGAGTTATATTACCTAAATATTACTAATCAACTATCGTTAGCAAATACACGTAGCGAGTGTGCCGCGATATTACAAGCAATCGCTATATCGTTACAGAATGGAGTTTATGGGTACTAATGAGTAAAGTAATTTATAAAATAACGCCGGATGTTAATCATTACAGAGTCATATTTCCTGATAGCGAAGCTTTATGTGAACCTGACCTATGGAAGCCTGATGGTTCATCAAAAGAGTCGACATTAATAAATTTTAGTGCGCATTATAATCAAGAAAAAAAGACTCCTATAGGTGATATGGCAGCAATAAATTTACAGGGTCTTGCTATAAGGGATCATGTAGCAAATGAATTGGCGGAGATTTTTGAAGATTCGGGAGAGTTATTGCCTTTCTATGTAGGTGATGACAACTGGTACTTTTATAATGTCACTCGAAAAATAGAGGGCATCTTAGATGTTGAAATGAGTACTTTTATGCTGCCAAGCTTAAATATTGGATTACAAAAAGCGATATTCAAAAAAGAAAAATTACCTAAGCATAGCTGTATATTTAAAATGCCAGAAGATCGATTTGAAGGTACATATATTTTTGATTCTCGTAAAAATGATAAAGATGTTTCTTTAAACCTCTTTTGTGCCTTGCAAGCACATGGTTTCACAGGTCTTAACTTTGAAGAGGTAGCAAAATTTGATTAACTTAAAGTGAAATTTAAAAAACCTTAACGCTTTTTTAATTTCACTCTAACTGCCCGCGCACAAACTTTAAATATTGCTCTAAGCTTTGTTGCCACAGATCTAGCGCTTCATCAAGCATGTCGTTGTGTGGTTTTTTATCGAGTAAGCGGCGCTCTATTTTTTTTAGCGCTATACCATAACGATTAAAACCTAACTGTAAGGCTGTGCTTGCCTGGCGATGTAAAAGCTTAATACATTGCTCTGGATGCTGAGTAGTAAGCTCTTGGCAACGAATGAGTTTATTTCGTGCTGAAAGTACAAATTCGTTATAAATAGACGATACTTCATCTTCACTAAACGAAGTGGTTAGTGTCTCTGCTGCGGTTTCGTCGTACAAAGTGTCAATAAGTTCTGCAGTAATACTAGCCGTTTGGTTTGATTGAGAGTCGCTAAGTGCTTGGCGAAGCTTTTGGTGTTTAATAGGTTTGCCAACAATATCTTTTATTCCTAATTCTAAATATTCTTTTACTTCGTCGGGGCTAAGGCTTGCAGTAAAAGCGAGTACGGGAGTTCGTTGATTCTTATGATCTATGTGCTTTAGGCGTTTAAGTACTTCTTGGCCTGTTAAGTCAGGTAAATTCATATCAAGTAACACTACATCAAAGTGATGTTTTTGCATAAGCTCAATAGCGCTTTTCCCATCTTTTGCGAGCTTAATTTTGTGCTCATCGTCGGCCATAAATTCGATAGCAATTTTTTGGTTCAAATCTAAATCTTCAACCAATAATACATCAAGGCCTGTTAGGTAATCTTTAGTCTGGTGTCGCTGCTCTACTAAACTTAGTTCGCCCAAAGTAAAAGTAACGATAAAGCTAAATACACTGCCTGTACCGAGTTGGCTTGCAATTTCGAGCCGGCTACTAAGCTTTTCAAGCAAACGGCTGGTAATGGCTAAACCTAGGCCGGTTCCACCTTTTTCTTTACCTGCGCTACTTTGTACATAAGGTTCTGTTAAGTAAGCTATCTCGTCGTTTTCTATGCCTGGGCCAGAGTCCTTCACACTTATTTTTATGGTGTGTTCAAGTTGTTTCTCTAAAATTAAATCAACTTGAATTTTCACAACACCGTGGTCGGTAAATTTAATGGCATTACCCACTAAGTTAATAATAATTTGCCTAAGTTTTTGTTGGTCGCAGTAATAACAAGCTTGCTCTGGAATATTGCACACAAGCTCAAATTTAAGATGTTTTTGCTCGGCAAGTGGGCTCAGTAATAGACATAAATTATTGAGCCATGTTTTAAATTCTATATCTTCTTCATAAAGTGCTTCATCACTTTGATCTAGGCTTGCGTAATCAAGTACTTTATCTACGAGTAAATTGAGTGATTCGGCGGAGTTTATAATTGCCTCGCAATAAGCTTTATTACGAGTATCACTTGTTTGGTTCATGACAAGCTGAGCGCTGCCTAAAATGCCATTCAGTGGGGTGCGTATTTCGTGGCTAATCGTTGAGAGAAATAGTCCGCGTATTTCTAAGTCTTTTTGCGCTTTATCGGCTAGTTTATTGAGATGCTGCTCTCTGCGTTCATTACACAATAAGGCCATGCCTGCAGCATAGAACATGGGTGCAATGACGCCATTTAAAAATAATAGTGAGCTAAACCAGCCATTAATTAATAGATTACTTTGTTCAATATCGTCCATAAATAACGAGCGGCCAATAAAACTAAAAGCAACGAGAGTCAATATAATAATGTATACAATACTGCCATTAGGATAGGGCGCACGGGCATGTTTGATAAATATAAATAATAAAAATATAGCTTCAGCTATATGTTGTATATCAGATGCAATAACTCGTTCGTGTAAAGAGGGATCATAAAAGGTGTAATAACCGAGCATTACAGCGCTAAAAGCAGTAAATGAGCAGATTAATTTGAAGCCAATACCGTGATAATTTAAAAATTGGCTGAGTGATAGGCAATGCACAATTGAAGCTGCAAACATCATGCTACTGGCAATGCTAATAATAACTAAATTATGTGTATTACCAACAAGGGTAAAACCAATAACAGAACCCAGTAATAAAATAGGGTAAAAAATATAAAGCAGCGTACCTGGAGTTTGCTTGTTTGTTCGCCATGTTAAAAAATTAAGCAAGGTCATTACAACCACTATGGCTATGCTGGCAAAGTAAAGAGTGAAAGAGTCGAGCATTTAGTTTCCAGCCAAGTGATGTTTTAACAAGTGGGTAGTAAATATAAAAACAGACACCTAAGTGTCTGTTTTTATATTTAAACGAAATGCGTATTTAACGAATTTCGTCTGGTATATTTTGCTGCGCCCAAGACAATAGTTCAATGCGATTACGACATTTAGTTTTTCTAAATGCACTGTATAGATGAGTTTTTACAGTGTGCGGACTAATACTTAATTCTTCAGCAATTTCTTTATTTTTAGAACCATTACTCATTAACGAGATAATTGCTTTTTCTCGTTTAGTTAATTTAACTGGTTCTATATCACCTTCAGTTAGCTTATGAAGTGCATCTTTATTAAACTGCAGCATACGGTTTAATGCGTTACACATTATGTCACGGCGATACCAAAGCTGATCTTCCATTAATAAACGAATACCTTTCATTAATACATCGGCGTTATCAGTCGTATAAAACACACCACGAATACCGCTTAATAATGCACGGTTAGCTAGTTCTGGATTTTCGTCTAGGTTAAATAATATGATATCGCATTTAACGCGTAGGTTTACTAATTGTTCTTTTAGCTTTCCCCATGCATCTTTACTTGATGTTTCAATAAACAGTAATCGAGTCCCTTCAGGTATATCTAAAATGTTTGTACCTGTGGTTACGTCAAGGCCTTGCGTTTTTAACAAAGGTTCTAAAACGTTAATGCCAATAGTATTAATTGGCTCTTGATCTAATAACAAAAAGGCAGAACTGCTCATATTTTTATACTCTTTTATAAAGCTGACTGATTAAGTTTATCACGACTTCCACACCTTTTGTATTAGAAAGTCGCTATTTTACTTGAAAACAAGTACGATTTTACGATTATTTAAACATAAAATGTTGCAAATAAGTAATTGTTTTTCGTTTGTTAAACATGAGAAATATTAACATTTGGCACTTAACGTATATTAAAAGAGTACAATAAAAGTCATCATTTAAATAAAACTCTTTTTAACATCTTGATACGGAGGCCAGCCCATCTCTTTCCCTGCAAGCATATGCAAGTGTATATGGTATACAGTTTGCCCACCATGCTCGTTACAGTTCATTACTACTCGATAGCCGTTGTCTGCAAAATTATGTTGTTTAGCTAACTTTGCTGCTACGGTATATAAATTGCCAATTAAGTATGAATTTTCATCATTTATATCATTGATAGTGGCAATTGCTTTTTTTGGGATAATCAATACATGGAATGGGGCTTGAGGATTTATATCTTTAAATGCAAGGGTATCATCATCTTCATAAATAATGTCTGCTGGAATTTCACGATTAATTATTTTTGTAAAAATTGTATTTTGACTCATGGTATGTCCCTAATTAAATATTATGAAATTTAGGCTCACTAATGACAAAATTTCATAGCAGTGTCAAACTGAAAATAACTAAAGGAGTAAATATGCGTAAATCAGTATTAATGGGCAGTGCGGCAGTGCTGTTATTTAGTGTATCGAGTATGGCAGAAAATATTCACTTCCCTGAAGAGTTTGTGCCATTACAAGTGGGAGAGCGTGTTATAGAAAGCTCTTTATTTAGTCGGGTTGATGATTTAGAGCTTGCGCCGGGTACTTATCAGCTAAAATTAAAATATACCGACTTATATGAACAAGGCTTTGACGATCATGAAGTGATTGAGTCAGAACCGTTTTGGGTAGATGTTACCGTTGAAGCTGGGAAAAATTACACTTTGGTGTTTAATCGGGCAGATAACGCCGTGTCGGCGAAACTATTTGCAGAAGTACCAGAGGTGAGTTTACAAGCCAAAGGCAGCTCACTGCCTGAACCCTTAACTGTTATTTCCAATAATCAAATGGAAAAAGTAAAGCCGATGAAACCAATGGTAAGTTCGGCTGTTGTTTCTCAAAAATCAAATAAGCCACTAGGGCCTGTTAATAGTCAGGGGATGCCAAGCGCAGCGAATATGCTTGATTTTTGGTGGCAACAAGCCACAACTGTAGAGCGTAAAGCTTTTTTAGAAAAAGTGACAAAATAACAGAAAAACAAAAGGGCCAAATTTGGCCCTTTTTAGTTTCTAGTTAACGCTATTTATTCAAATAATGCGTCAATAGTACCTTGTGCAAGAGGGTGATACCCAGGACGTGCTTTTAAGTACACGCTTTGTGCCCAGTCTTTTTTACCGTTAGTGATAAGTGATTTATATAACGGCACAATTAACTTACGACGGCCAATACCTGATAAGTGCTTATTAAGCGCAGGATAAATTGGTTGATAACCATTACCTACTGCTAGCATAAACCAAGCAAACGCACGTTCAGCGTTAGTTGATTGCGTTAGGTTAAATTCACTATCAAGCTCGCTCATTTTCTCTATGCTTAAATCGCGTGGTAAGTTATTTAAAAAGTGTAGCCACTCATGCACAGACCAATCAGCCGTTGGCAGTTGAGTTGCAGTTGTGTCGCCTTTTAGCCATGCTGCTGTTGCTGTATCTACTTTATCAAATGCATCAGAAGTAGGGTTTGGCGCATCACTTGGTAATCCAGGTTCAAAAATCCATTCGTTTACTTTATCCATGCTTACAACACCAGGATACTTTTCAATTAAGTTAGCTTTTAAGTAAGTAACAAATTGCGCGGTAGTAAGTGATTTAAACGAAAACTCTTTAAAGTACGCTTTTACAAACGGGTCAAACTTATCGCGACCATATTTGTTTTCTAGGTAAATTAAAAATAACTGACCTTTAGTGTAAGGCACTGAGCTAAACGCATCGTCTGGGTCGCGGCCATTAAGCTTTAAATTAAGGCGTGTATCTGGTGCATCAATTGTTTTAATTTGTGCGCGTAAAGACGCTGAATCAAGTGCTTGTTCCATAACCGCACGGTCACGACCAAATACTTCTTCCATAATGCGGTTTTCAACGTACGAGGTAAAACCTTCGTTTAACCATAAATCTTCCCACGTTGCGTTAGTTACTAGGTTACCTGACCAAGAATGAGCAAGCTCGTGAGCAATAAGGTTAACTAAGCTTTTATCACCAGCAACAACAGTTGGAGTAATAAATGATAAGCGTGGGTTTTCCATTCCACCAAACGGAAAACTTGGTGGTAGCATTAATAAGTCGTAGCGACCCCATGCATATTCGCCGTACATCGCGTTTGTTTTGTCGATCATGGCTTGGGTGTCGTCAAATTCAGCAACTGAGGCATCTAAAATTGTAGGCTCAGCAAATATGCCAGTTTGGTGCGACATTGCTTTAAATTCTAAGTTACCTGCGCCAATAGCAATTAGGTAAGGTGAAATTGCTTGTGGCATATCAAAAATGTAGTCGCCATCTTTATAAAGCGCATCTTTGTTGTCGGCACTCATTACAGCACGTATATCTTTTGGTGTATGAATTCGTGCAGAGTAAGTTACACGCATTGCGGGTGTATCTTGCACTGGGATCCAACTACGTGCATGAATTGCTTGCGATTGGCTGTACATAAATGGATGCGTTTTACTTGCCGTTTGCTCTGGTGTTAACCATTGCAGGCCTGAAGCTTCTGGACGACTGTTGTAGTAAATACGAACTACTTCAGCTTGGTTTTTAAACACAATGGTAAGCTTTGAGCCTTTAACGTCATCTCGCTTAGCTAAATCAAAAGTCGCTTTTTTCCAGTTACCGCTTTGATCTTTGTACATTACTTTATCAATGTCTAAGTCGCGGGTGTCAAGAACGAGAGTTCTACTTTTGCTGTTGTTCCACTGAAGAGTATGCTCTACAAAACCTTCTAACTGCTTGTCGGCAAAGTCGACATCTAAATCAAGGTTTAAGTGAGTAGTAACAACATCATCAAGGTTAGCATACGAGTTTTGGTCAATCGCATTAGCCATTGCTTGCGAACACATACCCGCCATAGCGAGGCTTAAAAAAAGAGGTTTAATTTTCATCATTACTCTGAACACAAATAAAAAGTGCAGGTTTTATATCACGATTGACACGGCGGGTTGAGTGATTTTTACAATCTAGTGCCACATTTGCGACGATGAGGTAAACTATTGCGATTAGTTACCGGTATTTTTAGAGAGCTTTGTGGCGCATTCATTACACTCCTTACATACATTCGCATTAAACAGCCAATGCCAAAATTTTGTTGAAATTACTCAGCTTGAACAACTTAAAACGCAAAGTTTTAGCGCGCCGTTTTGTTTGCTAGGCGAGGGCAGTAATACCGTATTTTTAAATGACTACATGGGTACGGTTATAAAGATAGCCTTAAAAGGAATTAAAATTACCGATCGTGAGAGCGACACACTAATAAGTATTGCCGCAGGCGAAAACTGGCATCAACTAGTTAGCTATTTATTAGAGAAAAATATACCCGGGCTTGAAAATCTAGCACTTATACCGGGCACCGTTGGCGCATCGCCGGTACAAAATATTGGTGCTTATGGCGTTGAAATAGCTAAGTTTGTTGAGTTGGTAGAGTACTTTGATATAACCACTAACACTATGCATTCATTAAATAACGAACAATGTGAATTTGCTTACAGAGACTCAATATTTAAACATGCCCTTAAAAATAAAGCGGTGATCACGCAGGTACATTTAGCGCTCCCAAAAAAATGGCAACCAGTATTGAGTTATGGCTCTTTGCAGCAACTTAAGGTTGTTACGCCGCAGGCTGTGTTCGATCAAGTAATACAAACTCGCAATAGCAAATTACCTAACCCATATACACTTGCCAATGCGGGTAGCTTTTTTAAAAACCCTATAATAACCAACCAGCAGTTAGCTGAGCTATTAAAGCAATTTGCTGATTTACCTCATTACGAATATGGGCAAAGTCATCACAAGGTCGCGGCAGGTTGGTTAATCGATCAAAGTGGTTTAAAAGGGCACCGCGAGGCAGGTATTGAAGTGCATCAACAACAAGCACTAGTACTTGTTAATCACGGAAATAGTGAAGGCAGCGACCTAATAAAAATAATTAAACACATTCAGCAAGTGGTTTATACGCGTTACAACATTATGTTAGAGCATGAAGTACGTTTAATGGATGCACGCAGCGAATGCCATATTAACGCGGAGCCTAAGTAATGAAAGCACCTGATGGAAACAAACTCGCTATTTTAAATGCTTTAAAGCAAGGTGTTTTTGTATCTGGCCAAGCGCTGGGTGAACAGCTTGGCATTAGCCGAGCTGCGGTAAGTAAACATATTAAAACGTTACAAGAAATGGGCTTGGATATTTTTAAAGTGACTGGCAAAGGCTATTGTTTGAATAGTCAGGTGGGCCTTTTAAATAAAACGCAAATTGATCAGCACTACAAAGCGCTAGGTGCAAATACTGCCGATGTAGAAGTACACCCTATTATTGATTCGACTAACAGCGAGCTTATGCGCCGTATACAGGCCAAAACAGCGCTTGAGTCTGGTACTGTTATTGTTGCTGAAATGCAGCAAGCAGGACGTGGTAGACGCGGCCGTGTTTGGCAATCCCCATTCGGCGCTAATTTGTATTACAGTTACTTTTGGCGTTTAGATGACGGCTTACAAGCTGCAATGGGCGTATCAATTGCAGTAGGTCTTGCTGTTTATGATGCTATTAAAGCGTTATACCAAGTTGACGTAGAACTTAAGTGGCCTAACGATATTTATATAAATAAGCAAAAACTTGCAGGTGTATTAGTTGAATTAGATGGACAACCGCAAGGACCTTGTCAGTTAGTGATTGGTATCGGTATTAATTTACAAATGCCTGAGAGCTTTAGTCAGCATATAGACCAAGCGTGGACCGACCTAAGTCAACATACTCAACAACTTGATAAAAATTCACTGGTGGCATCACTTACTTATTATTTAGAGCAGCGTTTGTCGCAGTATCGTCAAGCGGGCTTGCAAGGAATGTATGAGCAATGGAATTCGCTCAATGCGTTTGCTGGTGAATATGTTGAACTAAACACAGGGCACAGAAGCTGGCGTGGGATATGTGAAGGAATTGACCCACAAGGTGGAATACGAATTCGCCAAGACGGGGAAGTAAAAAGTTATTACGGTGGGGAAGTTTCCCTTAGAAAGGCGCAATTATGAGATTATTGATCGATGTAGGAAATACATCATTAAAAGCTGTGTTGTGGCATAACGAGCAAGCACAACCGGCAGATATAAATAACCTGCCTTGGTTACAAATAACCGAAGTGATTTATGCATGTGTAGGGCGCAGTGATTTACTAAACGATATTCTCGCGCAAGCGGCTAGCAATAATATTATTTGTTTTGAAGCCAAGGTAACCAAAACGCTTGGAAATCTTGTATGCGCTTACGAGCATGTAGCTAACTTAGGCATAGACAGGTGGCTTGCGCTTATTGCAGGCTTTACGTTATATCCAAACACAGCATGCATTGTTGTTGATGCGGGTACTGCGACAACAATTGATGTGCTCAATAGTGAAGGGTTACATTTAGGTGGCTGGATTTTACCCGGGCTTGATTTAATGACCTCATCACTTACACAAAATACTCAACGTGTTTTTGATGACGGTAAAACTCCATTCACCAATGAACTGGGTAAAAATACGCCTAATGGTTTAAAAAACGGTGCTTTAGTCGCAACCATTGGAGCAATTGAGCAAGCTAAGTTGCACTTAACGGATAAAAAAACAGAGCAAAAAGTACAAATAATTTTTGCTGGTGGCTATGGCTTGCTTTTACAACAGCAATTTGCAGGAAGTATTTTTGATTCATTGCTAGTAATGAGGGGGTTACATTATTGGCGCGAACTAAGTAAAACAACATAAAAAAGTGCAAAAAACGTGTTTTCGCGTGAATATTGAGCATTTAAACTAAAAATTTACACTTTTTTTAATTTTATAGTTGCATCCCAATAAACCTTACTCTAATATCTCGCCCCGTACTAAAGCAGTGCCGACTTAGCTCAGCTGGTAGAGCAACTGACTTGTAATCAGTAGGTCAACCGTTCGACTCGGTTAGTCGGCACCACTTTCCTTTTACCGGAAGTGAATTAGTAGAGAATTATCGTGGAGGGGTTCCCGAGCGGCCAAAGGGATCAGACTGTAAATCTGACGGCTCAGCCTTCGCTGGTTCGAATCCAGCTCCCTCCACCACTTTATTCTTGACGGTTAGAGGTAGTTTAAGAACAGATTTTTATGCGGGCATCGTATAATGGCTATTACCTCAGCCTTCCAAGCTGATGATGCGGGTTCGATTCCCGCTGCCCGCTCCAGTTCTTGTGTTGCTGATATAGCTCAGTTGGTAGAGCGCACCCTTGGTAAGGGTGAGGTCGGCAGTTCGACTCTGCCTATCAGCACCAGTCCTAAGAATCTCCTTGATTACTTCCTTTATCTGTCAGAAAATACTATTTGAAAAAATTAACTTAATCTACCTCTGGTGGATTATTTTCATATGTAATTTAGATACACAAAACTGATAGGTTCCGTCATGGCAAAAGAAAAGTTTGAA